>CAXTTL010000005.1:0-63645 GCA_964247135.1 uncultured Deinococcales bacterium
TGAAAACTTCTTGCCGATCCAAAATCGATCAAGACCACCCGCGAATCTTGGGTTAAAAAAACATTGTCGGGTTTGATGTCACGGTGCAACAAACCCGCCGTATGCACCACCTCGAGCGCCGCGCACAACTCGAGCGCCAAGCGTTTGACTTCGGCTTCGGGCAGTTTTTGCTCTCGAGCCATTTTAGCGCCCAAAGTTTCGCCCGTTAAAGCCTCCATCACCAAATACGCGGTGTTGTTGGCTTCAAACACCTCGAGCACCCGCACAATGCCAGGGTGGTTGAATTGCGCCAAAGTTCGGGCTTCCTCAAGAAAACGCGTTTTGGCTTCCAGAAAACCCGTTGCGCCCAAACTGTTCGGCGGTATCAAACTCGAGTTTTGGCGGGTGCTGCCATCGGGGAACAATTCTTTGATCGCTACCCCGCGTTGCAAAACGGTGTCCTGCGCCAAGTAGGTGATGCCAAAACCACCTTGACCAAGCACGCGCCCGATCAAATATTTCCCGAGCACGGCACCATTCTCGAGTTGAAAACCTTTGAGGTTCGCGCCGCAATTCGAGCATGTTTGGTCATTTGAGGTTGTGGGCGCGGCGCAATACGGGCAAGAATCCATCGAGAACAGTGTACGAGGTGAAGCACACAAAAGTTGCCAAAAAAACCACTCGAGTCAAAGCAACAATGCTTTAATCCGTTGGTAAGAGCAAAATCATCATGACCACAACTTGTGCCGTGAAGGTGTATGTACCCACGCCGAAGGTCTCGAGCAATGCCGAAGGCACGAGCGCAAGCGTGGCGGCACTGATCGCGGCTTCTGCGCCCGTGCTGGCAAAACCCGCCCAGGTCGCTACTTTCTCGAGCAGCAACAAACCGAGCATGGTTCTGGTGATGCCCAAAAGCGCTGGCTCGAGCGGATAATTTAAGAGGCTCGAGACGAGCAGGGCAATGACGCCAACCACGCCGATGATGGCAAGTCCTGGCAGCGTGCGCCCGAGGCTGCGTTCGCTGCTGCGAATCGGTGTGGAAATGATCGGCATGGCGGGACCGACCAGGCGCGGCAGCAAAAACCCGAGCGCCAAAGCCCGCAGCAAGAAACCACCCACGCCAGACACCGTAGAAATGCTCGAGAAGACCACGAATGCCAGTTGCAACAACAAACCGATTTGGTCAAACACGGGACGGCGGTACAAGGTCAAGGCGCTGCGCCAGGCAACCGCCAGCAGAATACTCGAGTCCAGCGCAGGCAGTGGCAAACTGCGGGTGGGGCGGATGCTCGAGACCCGACCCAACAGTTGATCGCGCAAACGTCGGTGCTGGTCTGGGTCGGGTCTGGAACGCGCCACCAAACTCATCAGCATCATGGAGCGCAAGGATGAAAGAATTTGGGATTGCACGGCGAAACGCGGCGGATAACCACGGGTCAAACTGGCTCGAGAACCAATCACACCAAAAATCAGCAAAACAACGGGCAGCAAACCAAGAGGGTTCAAATTCCAAAAACCGCTGGCAAGCCCAAAGCCGAGCACGCCACCCGCAACGCTGGCGACAACGACCACCAAAACCAGCGCGTTCAACCAAGCTCGAGCGGCGGTGTTTTCAGTGCCTCGGGCGCTGTACGCCAACCACTCGAGGTCAACGGTCAGGGCGGCAATACAACCGAGCGTGATCGCCGCGAACGGCGTGAAAATATCAAACCAATAACTGGCAATCAGTGTCCAAACCGCACCCAAAGTAAAGGCAATCGCAAACCTGAAGACCCTGGCAAACATCAGGGGCCAGTCGAGCACCTCTCGAGCATCCTCGGCGGTGAGTGCCAAACGGTAGACATCACGCCCGTTTAAATTGATGGGCGGTGTGCTCGAGCGGCTGGCGGAAAACAACAACCACAATCCAGCCAAACTCGAGAAAATGACGGGCAGCCATTTGGTGCTGATCGGTTGTTTGAACTTGGGCAATACCTCGGCGCCAGCGATGATCGCCACGACCACCCAGCCGATCATCCAGAGGACTGTTCCCCAACCTATCGCCTTGCCAACATAAACCGCCCACGAACTGAAACCCCTCGAGAGTGACAAGCGACGGGCGAAACGCGTGGCGGACTCTGAATGGGCGGGGGTCATGCGTTCAGTTCCTTGAGGTTCTGGGTTTCAACCCGCACCCCAACCTCGAGCGAGGTGTCCTTCAAATTCGCGTTCTCGATCAACAAGACCCGCGATTTGACATTGCCCTCGAGCATCGTTTTTGCCAGATCACCTTGGTGCGCACTGACGACCACCGCATGACCAGCTTTGACGCGATCACGCAAGGCGCTCGAGAGCAACGCCTGAGCGGGAGCGTCCAAACCATTGAACGGCTCATCGAGCACCAACAGCGGCAACTCGAGTCCCAAACACAAGGACAGACTCAGTTTTTGCCGCATTCCGCGCGAGTGAGACGACGGGAACTCGCCCAAACGACCCTCGAGATTGAATTTCTCCAGAAACTCGAGCATCCGAGCCTCCGCCTGTGGTTGCCGGTACGCCAACGCCTGAAACCGACAATGCTCAAGCAACGTCAAATCCTCGTACAACGCGGGTTCGTCGGGCACGAACGCAAACTTGGAACGCGCATCAATGCTGCGCGGCGAAAAACCCATGATCTCGACATCGCCCTTGAAAGGCAACAAACCCGCGAGCGCCCGCATCAGCGTGCTTTTGCCCGCACCGTTGCGACCCGTGAGCCAGACCAACTCGGCATTGACCGTCAAATTCACGTTCTCGAGAATTTGCGTGCGAGCCAGCACCACCTCGAGATCAACCAATTTCAGAATAGGAGCATCAGACACGAGAACGAGTCTACGCCGTAAAAGCCAAAGCGAAAAGGAAGATGGTACGGCGCGAATGAAACCCAAACCCAGAATTCTCACCTCGAGATGCGAAAATGCGCGTCATGAACGCGATTGGAATTCTGACTCGAGGGTTTAGGGCTGTTTGTGCTGGATTTGAAAATAGGCAAGTTGTCGCGCCACCCTCATCCCCGACCCTTCTCCCGCCAAGCGGGAGAAGGGAGCTTTGGTGCTATCTCGAGAAGTCAAAATTTGTTGGTTTGAATCCTCTCCCACTTGTGGGAGAGGGTGGCGAGCTTGCGAGCCGGGTGAGGGCTTCACGTGCGCGAAGCCTTATCCAATTTGTTTGTGCGTTAGGGTTCTTGATGTCCCCCGCCATCGCCGCACCCCTGCCTCAAACCCCAACGGACACCGCATACAAAGGCGATGCGTTCTCGAGCATCATTCCGAAACCGCAAGAACAAACCGATGCGAACGGAATACTGCCGCTCGAGAATCTCAGCATCAAACTTGAGGGGAATGCGCAAGAACTGACTTGGGCGGCGCGAGATGTAAATGAAGAGGTGTTCTCGAGGTTGGGCAAGACGCTCGAGATGACGGGAAAAGCGACCACGATTCGGATTGGAACGCTCGAGAATGCAGGACTTGCGACAGAAGCCAAAACCCGAGGAATTCTGCCAGACAAAGCCGAAGGCTACGGTTTATGGGTGGATGATAAGGGTGCGGGTGTGGTTGGTTTTGATGCGCTTGGCGCGTACCGGGGCGTGCAAAGTTTAAGGCAACTGCTCACGCCAACAGGTTTTCGCTTCTCGAGCATCAGAGATTACCCGAGCTTGCAAACCAGGGTTGCCATGATTTATTTGGATGTGTACTCCAAACCGACCAACGATTGGTTGATCCCGATGCTTGCCAAACTGAAATTCTCGAGCGTGCTGGTGATGAGCGATTACGTGAAATGGGACAGCAGCAAGAACATTTGGCACCCACAGGGCGCGAGCAAGGCGGAGGCAGTACGGGTGGCGGAATTGATTCGTACTCACGGCATGGATGCCATACCATTGATTGAAACGCCAGGTCACGCCAGTTGGCTGTTTTACAACAACCAAAACCGTGACATCGCCCAAGACCCAGACACCAAAGAGCCTTATGCTTACGACACACTCAACCCGCACACGTATGAGGTTTTGCTGCCAATTTTGACTGAAGCGGTGGAAGTCTTCAAACCTAAATTTGTTCATATTGGACACGACGAGGTGATTGCGGATGGACGTGGGCGTTTTCCCGCTCGAGAGAACGGTATTGCCGTGGGCTTCGAGAAATTGTTCGTGGATGACACCATCAAACTTCACGACCACCTGAAAAGCCTTGGCGTCGACACGATGATCTGGCACGATGTTGCGCTTTCAGAAGCTTACCGTGACAAAATTCTGCCAGCACTGCCCAAAGACATTGTGTTTGCCAACTGGCATTACAGCGCTGCCGACGATTACCCAAGCATCAAATACGCCCAGTCTCAAGGCTTTCGGGTGCTCGGTGCGAGTTGGTTTCCGACGGGCAACCCCGAAAAAATGGCAGCCGCTGTCGCTCGAGAAAACGCGATGGGCGCAATCCAAACCCGTTGGACGGGATATTTTTACTCCAACATTGCCATTTACGACGGCAACGCCGAACAGGGCGCGGCGTACTTTAATGCCGCCTCGAGCTTCTGGAATGTGAACGCTCCAAACCTCGAGAATCTGGAAAGTGCCAGACGCTACCGAGACGCGTTCAAATCCAGCAAATACGCGCCAATCAAAGGCACACTGATCGACCTCTCGAGCCTTGTCACCCGCAAACTGACCGACCGTGACGAAACCCAGTGGGTGCAAAAAGGCTCGAGCACCGACCTCTCGGGTTTGCCCACAGGTGCAAACGTCAAACTGGGCGCGTACACCTTCAACATTTCAGGCGCGATCATGCTGAAAGGCGCTCGAGCTGCCGCCCAAGACCTGCCCGAAAAAGTCACGCTCGAGATTGGCGCACCTGCCCCCGCGATCAATTTCTTGCACACCACCGGTTGGCTTGGCACGCTGAGCAGCCCACGGCAAAAAGTTGGCGCATACACGATCAACTATTCTGACGGCTCGAGCATGATTCAACCCCTCGAGTACGGACGCAACATCAACGTCTGGACCGAACCCAGCGTCGAAAACACGATTCGCAGCATCATCAACGATCCCGTTTGGCGCGGCAAAACAACCGACGGACTCGAGATTGGCTTGAACGTGTTCACCTGGGTCAATCCAAACCCCACAAAAACCATCGCCAGCATCGAATTCTCGAGCGAAGGCACGCAAGCCAACCCAGCCCTGATTGGGTTGACGCTGCTCGAGAAAGCACCTTGAACCAGATAGAATGGCTGCATGACATCCGAGCAACGCAATCGTCACAGCATTCGATTGCGAAATTACGATTACACCAGCAACGGCGCGTATTTCATCACGATTTGCGCCCAAACCCGAGAAGCATTGTTGGGTGTACTTGAGCCAGGAGATGTCGTAGGGGATGGTCTCAGACCATCCCCTAAACACGGTCTAACCGAAATCGTGAGGGCATTGAAAAGCTTTTCTGCGCGTCGCATCAATGAAGCTCAAGGAACTCAAGGGCAAGCTTTTTGGCAGCGTGGTTTTTACGATCATATTGTGCGGTTGGAAAATGATCTCGAGGATATTCGGCAGTACATTCTCGAGAATCCCAGGCGTGCATTTTTGAAGGGTTTGTCATGATTTCCGAAGCTCGAGTTGGTTCTCAAACCCGTTTCTGGCGCAACATTCTGACCGCGTATGGTTTCTTGCTACCAACACTTTCGTTTAAACTCCTGTTCACGTTTTGGCCCATCGCCTTCGGGATTTTTCTGGCATTCACGCAATCGAACATCATTGAAACCAAAATCATTGGCACACAAAATTTTCGGGAATTGTTCGGCACGGCAGAATTTAGTGCTCGAGGTCCCAGTCCGTATTTTTTTGAAGGCATGATTAACAGTTTGAAGTACCTGATGTGCGTGCCGGTGATTCAGTTTTTGAGCATCGGTCTGGCGATGCTGGTGAACCGTCAAATTCCGGCGATTGGCTTGTTCCGCACGGCGTATTACGTGCCGGTCGTCACCAGTTTGAGCGTGGTGGGGTTCATGTGGAAGGGCATGTACGATCAGCATGGACCACTGAATTACATCCTGACCGTGTTCGGTTTGATGGACGCCAAAAACCCCTCGAGCCTTTTAAACAATTCCAATTACGCCCTGTACGCCGTGATGCTGATGACGGTTTGGAAGGGCTTGGGGTATTACATGGTCTTGTACCTGGCAGGTTTGCAAAGCATTGACCGCACGCTCGAGGAGGCGTCTGTGATGGATGGCGCGAACCGCTGGCAGGTGTTTTGGAACATCACGTTGCCTGGTTTGCGCCCAACGTTGTTGGTGTGTGGTTTGCTGTCCACCATCAGCGCCATCAAGGTTTTTGAAGAAATTTATGTTTTGACGGGTGGCAGTTCTGGCACGTACACCGTGATGTATTTTGTGTACGCCAAAGCCTTCCAAGATTTTAGGTTTGGCTTCGCCGCCGCCGCAGGGCTGGTCGTGGCGTTTGTGAGCCTGATTTTTGGTTTTATTAACTTTAGACTTACGAGGGGAAATCAAGCATGATTGAGACTCGAGAATCCAATACTGTCGCGCTCGAGGCGATTCGTTTGATGAAACGAACGCGTGAACGCAACAAACTCATCACCAATATTTTGATTTACATCTTGCTGACCGCGATTGCGTTTGTGTTTATCTATCCGTTCTTGTGGACGCTTTCGACCTCGTTTGAAACCACGGGCGGCGTTTCCGAATTTCCACCGCATCTCATTCCGAACACTCCCAGTTTTCGCAATTACATCGATGTGTTTGCGCTCGTGCCTGTGGGAAGGCAAATTCTGAACAGCGCTTTGATTTGCTTGATTGGCGTTTCAGGCAGCGTTTTGCTGGCAACCTTGGGCGCGTATCCATTGGCAAAAATGAATTTCCCAGGACGGGATTTGATTTTTTACATCATTCTGGCAACACTTGTTTTGCCCAACGAGGCGGGCATGATCGTCAATTACGTGACCAGCGCCAAACTCGGCTGGCTGAAATCCGATGTCGGCAAGTACGTTGCCGTGATCGCGCCCGCACTGGCAAACGTTGCAGGTTTATTTTTGATGCGTCAAGCCTATCTCAGTGTGCCGCTCGAGCTTCTCGAGGCTGCGCGGATGGACGGCGCGAGTGAACTGACGATTTGGCGCAAGGTCATGCTGCCGTTGACTTTGCCGACGCTCAGCGCCTTTGCGATTCTGCAATTTGTCGCGTTTTGGAACACGTTTTTGTGGCCAAGTATTGTTTTGCAAGGCGACCGAAACCTCTTGCCGCTTTCGGCTGGGATGCTCGACCTCAGTTCGCAATTCAGCACCAACACCAGGGCAACCAGTGCGGGTGCGGTGATTATGATTTTGCCGATTTTGATTGTGTTTTTGTTTTTTCAACGCTATTTCATGCGTGGACTCGAGGGTGCGGTGAAGGGTTAACGCAGCAGCAATTCTTTCATCAGTGGCTCGAGCAAATCCTGTCCACACAAACCCAAGCGCCAACGAATCGGTATGCCCGTAAGTCCATCTCGAATGCCTGCAATCCCGCCTGCCACGCAAGCGGTGGTGTCGGTGTCATGCCCAAGTGAAACGGCGGCTTTGACCACCGCTTCAAAATTGCCTTGCTCGAGCGCCCATTTTGCGCTGAACAGACAGTCAATCACGTACCCCGAACCTCGAGGCGTGCGTTCGGCTTCGGGACGGATGTGCGTCTCGAGGGCGTTCAAGTATTCGGGTTGTGTCGCGTAAATGGCTCTTAAAGACTCGAGCGCGGCATCCCAAGGTTTGGCGGCATTCTCGAGCGTCCGACGCGCCCAGAGGCAGTACAGGGCGCAACAGGCTTGAACAACCACATGGGCGTGGGTGACTCGAGATTGATCGTGCGCGTCTTGCACCAATTCGGCATCCGAACCCTGATGCCAAAGCGCAAGCGGCAAGACCCGCATCAGTGAACCATTGCCCTGCGAGTATTCGCCCGTGCCGCCAGCTTTGATTGCTGGCACGCCGCGAATCAATTTTTGAATCGCGTTCGCGGTTTGAATCCCAACATCGAAGACTCGAGTATCGACCGCCAGATACCCGTGCTCGTACCAGTTGATGAAACGATTGCCCAAATCCATCGGCTCGAGTTTATTGCAATGCTGCAAACTTGCCAGCAAGCACAAGGCTTGAGCGCCATCATCTGACCACGTGCCAGGGGGTGTGCCGTTGTGCGCTCGAGCAAAGTTTTTTGGTGGCGTAAACTCGAGCAAGTCTTTGGCGGGTAAATCTTTTGGGTCGTGAAATTCGTAAGGCACGCCGAGCGCATCACCGATCAGCAAACCCATCAACCCGCCCGAAATGCGTTCTTGAAAAGAAATCACAAACCAATTATGCGCCACCTCGAGCCATCAAAGAAAAGCTGGAAGGAAAATCCAATTTGCCGTACAAAATCAAATCTTGAGAAAATATTTCATGTTCAACATGACATACTGTCTCATGGCTAAAACTCGTACTACACATAGAACTATCGAGTTACCAGAATCGATTGATGAAGATGCGATCACTGGCTTTCCAGACGCAGAATTTACCAACGACGCCTGGTATCAAAATTTGTCTCTGTTCAATCTAGATCGTTCTGAACAAAAGGCTCACAAGGTGGTGTTCGAGTGTTCTCATTTGGAACGTATTTCCCTTGTAAATACACGGCTTAGCAAAGTTAGGTGGTCAGATTTGAGTCTCGAGCATTGCGATTTGACAGGATTGTTACTTGAACAGGCAATCCTCGAGCGTGTTGTTTTCAAAAACTGTCGTTTGCTCGGTTTCGGTGCGTCTGAAGCCCATTTTGAAGACGTGATTTTTGAAAATTGCGATGCGCGATACGCCAGATTGCTTGAAGCAAAGGTTGGTCCTGCAAGGTTTCTAAACGTAAACTTGTCTGAATCGTCTTTTCAAGGTGCACAATTTTCCAATACGGTATTTTCAGGTTGTGATCTTGGTGCGGCTGATTTGCGAGATTCAAAGCTCGAGGGTACGGATTTTCGCGGCTCTAAGATTGAAGGTATTTTGGCTCAACCAAGAGATGTTAAAGGTATGGTGATCTCGCCGGATCAGGCAATTGATTTGGTGCATTTGTTGGGTGTTCAAGTGAGTTAAATTTTTCAAATTGTAATTGGAAACTCGAGTCATCAAAAAAACTCCCTTCTCTCCTGGGAGAGAAGGGTCGGGGATGAGAGGAGACGCAAGCTTTAATCGTCGTCGTTGTTGCGCCGCGTCGTCGTCCCTGGGGCGCTCGAGCTTCCCGAGTCACGGCTGGTAAATCCGTGGTCTTTGCGTTTGCCAAAACCGCGTTGTTCGCTGCCGCCTTCACGTGGCGCAAATCCGCCTTCGCGGGGTTTGAAGCCACCTTCTGGGCGTGGGCTGCTCGAGTCACGGTTGAATGAGCCACCTTCGCGTGGTTTGAAACCGCCACGGTCACTGCTGCCGCCTTCACGGGGACGGAAGCCGCCGCTCGAGCTTCCACCTCGAGAATCACTGCCGCCTTCGCGTGGTCGGAATCCGCCACGGTCTCCGCCGCTTGGACGGTCACTGCCGCCGCGTGAATCGCTGCCACCGCGTGGTGAGAATCCACCTTCGCGTGGTTTGAAACCGCCGCTGCGCTCGCCGCCGTCGCGTCCGAAGCCACGGCTCGGACGGTCGCTGCTCGAGGAGGAGCGGTCTGAGCTTGGACGGTCTGGGCTTGGACGGTCACTGCCGCCGCCACGGTCAAATTTTGGTCTGTCGCCAAAGTCGCGCTTGGGTCGGTCGTCGCCGCCACCAAATTTTGGACGGTCGCCGAATTCACGGCGTGGTGGTCTCGAGTCACGGTCACCAAATTTTGGTCGGTCGCCGAAATCGCGCTTGGGGCGGTCGCCAAAGTCACGGTTTGGACGGTCTCCACTCGGACGGTCGTCACGGCGTGGGGGTCTGGAGTCGCTGCCACGTTCTTCGATTTTTTTCGCCAGGTTGCGCACCAGGGCGTTCAGTTCTTCGATGCGGGCGGTCAACAGTCCAAGTTGAATTTCGACGCCGCTCGGTTCGTCACTGCCCAGGATCGCAGCTTCCTCGTCGGTTGCCAGCACGTATTTGGCGGTTTCTTCGTGATGGGTTGCGTCAATCTGGTCATCCTCGAGATCGCTTTGATCGGGGGCGACTTCAACCAATTTTGGCTTGCGGGGTTTTCTGACGGTGATTGGTCCTTCGTTCACAACTGCTTTGACGGCAGTTTCGTCGATGGTCTTGCGTGGCATACTGATCCTTCTTTCTGACGCCGAAGCGTGCTTACAGCAAACGATGAGCGCTCGGTGGCGCTCGAGTCTTACTCTGGTGCGCCTTTTTGGCGCTCGAGTTGCCCATTGTACTCTTCTCGAGCCAGTTTCACACAGTTTTTGCGTGTGTGGTTGTCTCGAGGGAACGAAGCGCTTGCCTTGCCGTGGGTCACGGGCTGTTGCAGCCGCTTGAAGGGGGTTCTCGAACGTGAAAGAAACCTCACGTTCACTGCCCTCAGTGTCCCATGTTCGGGGACAACACCAAAGAGGCATATGCCCCGCCCCGTCTCGAGGAAACTGTGTTCAAGCATCCTCTTGTTTGGGCTTTAACCGCCTGAGTTTGGTATGCTAGGATTCTCAGGGTTGCGAACAGGTTTGCCTGGGCGCACTTTTCATAAATCAAAGCCGCAAGCACAGTTTTGAACTCCAGGACGAAGGTTCTGGGATTTTGTGTCGAAAGTGGCAAGTAAAGCAACACTGCCGCCGGTCAGACGATTGGCGCAACAGGAAGGGAGGCAGGGCTTGGAATCTTCAACAGGAGTTCTCTCGGAACTCGCCAAACGTGAACAAGCGCTCTCGAGCAAGGTCGAAGCCGCGAAGGTCGAGGCAGCCAAATTGATTTCGGATGCCGAAGCCAAAGCCAAAGAGGTGCTGTCCAAAGCCGAAGCCGACGTGAAAACCTTGGCGGACGAGTTTAAGGCGCGTCGTGAAGCCGAGGAGAAGAACATTCTCGAGTCTGGCGCGGTCGCAGCCCGTTCAGCGGCGGATGCCGCAAAATCGGCAGCGCTTGGCAAGGTCGCGGATGCGGTCAAAACGATTGTGGGGCGTGTCTTACCGTGATCGCGGACATGGCACAAGTATTGATTCTTGGGCGCAAACGTGATTCGCTCGAGGTGGCTCGAGCCTTGCAAAATGCGGGTGTGGTTCACATTGATCCACTCGAGGCTGGCGAATTGCCTCGCGCTGTGCTGCAAGGTGCGGATGCCGAACGCAAAAGCATTCTCGAGCGTCAACTCGCCCGTGCCGAATCGGCGCTGGCGGCGTTGGGCGTTTCAGACGCCGTAGCCGATGAAAGCAAGCTCAAGTCAATTCCAGATTTGGGCGCGTACCTCGAGGAAATCGGGCATCGTACCGATGTGCTTTCAAAAGAACAAACCGATTTGGCAGCCGAATTGGGCGCGATTGGGTCGTTCAACACGGTAACGAAGGCGCTGGCAGACTTAAGCGGTTCGCTCTCGAAGTCTGAGCGCGTTGGCGTTTTGGGTTTCACGTTCGTCAAACCCGAAGAACTTGTCAAGCTCGAGCAAACCCTCAAAGACGCTGGCTTGACGTATGCTTTGGGCAACAAGACGGCTGGCAACCTCGAAGCTGGAATCTTGGCGGTTAAGAAACAAGACCTGTCGTTGGCTCGTACCGCATTAACCCGCAGTGGTTTGGGTGAGGTTCGTCTGCCAGGTCGTTTTGAGAACCTTGGGTTCGCTAGCGCTGCCGAGTTGATGTATGACCGTGCCCGTACCGCTCCAGAAGAATTGCAAGGCGTGAATGATGGTCTCGAGCGTCTCAAGCGCGAACACGCGGGTGCGCTTTCCGCCTCGCGTCTCGAGTTGCGCGACGAACTTGGTCGTTACGACGCGGTGAACGCTTCGGTGGCTGGCAAGTACGGTTTTGCGATGCGCGGTTGGTTGCCCAAAAAGAACACCTACAGCCTCGAGATGGCACTCGCGCCGTTGAAGGGTCAAGTCATTTACCAGTTCGAGGATGCGCCAACGCATCATGCCGAGCATGTTCCTGTGACGCTCGACAATGCGCCTGCGGTCAAACCGTTTGAATTGCTGATGGGCATTTTTGCGCCACCAGCCTATGGCAGCTTTGACCCAACTTGGGTGATCGCGCTGTGCTTCCCGATTTTCTTCGGTTTTGTGATCGGCGACATTGGTTTGGGTGCGATTTCACTTGCATTGGCATTTGTGTTGCGCGGCATGGCTGATAGAGGGCAGACGCTCAAAATTGATTTCATGGGTGTTGCCGTTTCAGGCGCACCACTGAAAAACGTGGCAACTGTTTTAACACACATGGCGGTCTGGAGTATCATCTTCGGCTTTGTCTACGGTGAATTTTTCGGCACACTCGGCGAGCACCTGCATTTGTTTTACATTCCAGGTCATGAGGAAACGGGTTTGATCCCAATTCTGATCCCACGTCTCGAGAGTACCGCCACGGGTTTGATGCTGATTCTGTCACTCATTCCAGGCATCTTGCAGATTCTTTACGGTTGGTTTATTCGCTTCCGTTTGGGATTGCAGCACGGCGATAAAAAGCACACCTTTGAAGGCATCGGCATGTTCGTTGGTCTGGTCGGTCTGATTCTGGTTTCGTACTCGTTCCGCAACCCAGGCACACCACCGATTGTCAACCTCATTGCTGCGGTTTGCGGTCTTGTGTTCGTCGCCTGCGTCTTCTTGTCGGGCGTGTTCATGATGTTTATCGAAATCATTTCCAACGGCGGCAACATCCTCAGTTACTTGCGTTTGTACGCGGTCGGTCTCTCGAGCGCGGTGCTTGGGAAACTGGCGACGGACGCGGGTTGGAGTCTGGGCATGGGTGTCGGCGGCGGTAAGGGTCTGGCGCTCGGGGTTCTGGGCGTGATTGGCGGCGTGATCGTCGCCACCCTGATTCACTTCTTAGCGATTTTGTTCACCATCATCGGTCACGTCTTGCAGCCTTTGCGTTTGCATTACGCTGAGTTCTTTACCAAGTTCGGGTTTTATGACGGTAGTGGTCGGCAGTACAAGCCATTCGCTCGCTTGAGCCAAGCGCCCAAGCCATAAGATTTCTCGAGTTTTTCAAAACAGATGGTTTTGGAAGCATTTTTTGGAGGTTATATGAAGAAGTACGGATTCTTGATTTCGTTGTTGGTTCTCGCCCTCGGTTCAATCGGTTTCGCTCAAGATGCTGCGGCAGCCGCAGGCACGTCAATCGGTGGCGGTTTGGCAGCCATCGGTGCAGGTTTGGGTTTGGGCTTGGCAGCCGTCGGCGTGGGTCTGGCACAGGGTCGTATCGGTGCAGCCGCCGCTGGCGCAGTTGCCGAAAAGCCAAGCTTGTTCGGTACGCTCTTGATTTACTTGGTCATTCCAGAAACCCTCGTGATTTTCGGCTTCCTCGTGGTGATCTTCTTCCAAGGCGCAGTGAAATAAACCATGGCTGACCTAGCCACCCTACTCGAGTCCGAAGCGAACGCGGAAGTTGAGGCGATTCTCAGCGAAGCCCGTTCCAAAGCGGACGTGATCGTGCAAAACGCGAATGAGCAAGCCAAAAGCCTGGTCGATTCTCGTCGTCGCACGCTCGAGGCTGAACTGGTTGCGGCTCAGGTTCGTGCAAAAAGCGCTGCCGATTTGGACGCGGCATCGCAACGTCTGAACGCCAACCATGTCGCCACCGAACAATCTTTCAATCAAGCCGAAACCGAGTTGCGCAACTTTACCAAAAGCGGCGAATACAAATCCGTGCTCGAGAAATTGATTCGTGAAGTTCAGGGCGCACTGAGCAACATTTCCAAACTCGAGGTTCACCCCGACGACGTGGCGGTTGCCACCGAAGCGGCGAAAAACGCGGGTTTGAACGTTGCCGTGACCGCCAACAGCGATGTTGAAACTGGAGTCCGTGCCGTTGCCGAAGGTGGTCAATCTTCGATTACCAACACCCTTTTGGGTCGTCTTGGACGCGCTCGAGATGGCTTGTTAAGCGAAGTCGCCCGAACGTTAACGGGGAATTGAGGACCTGTGCCTGACGATTACGGTTACATCAATGCACGGGTGCGAGTCATGCACTCCAAATTGCTCTCCTCAAAACTCGAGGAGGCGCTTTCTGCCGAATCTTACAGCGAGTATTTGCGCGTCCTAACAGAAACCGACCTTGCCCCTGACCTTGGTGATGCCACGGCTCAGGGTGCGGGTTTGAACGAGTTGGACAAAGCCCTCTCGAGGAACTTTTTTGGTGTGGCTCAAAAATTGGCTGGTCTTGGCGACGGCAATGCCGGACGCGAGATTGGTTTGTTGCTCTCCAAGTACGACCTCTTGAACCTCAAAGCCATCGCTCGAGGCAAGTTTTCGGGTCGTGGCAGCGACGAGATCGAGAAAAGTTTGATTCCCGCCGGAACGATCAAACCCGCCGTGCTTTCTGGTTTGGCTGCCGCCCCCGATTTGGGTTCGCTGGCGCAAAACCTGAACGTGGTCGGGCATCCTCTGGCGAACAGTTTTAGAACCGCCGTGGCGCAACTCGCTGGCGACAACGATTTGCTTGCTTTCGAGGTGTCCTTGGATCAAGCCTATTACTCAGAAGCTTTAAAGCGCTCGAGCGACACCTTGACCAATTACTTCAAACGCGACATTGACGGCGCGAACATCCTGACCGCCCTCAAGTTGAAGGCACAAGGCAACCCGAGCAACAGTGACCGTTACTTTGTGGCTGGCGGTAAAGAGGTCAGCCGTGAACGCTTCGCCCTGATTGCCAGCGGCACGGGTGGACTCGATGGGCTTGCCGCCTTCTCGAGTTTGTCCGAAACCACAGACCTGGGTCAAGCCGAAACGGTGGTTCGCAGCGTTTTGTTACACGATGCCAAACGCCTTTACACCAGTGATGCGCTCGGTATCGGCGTGGTGATTGGTTTCTTGAAAGAAAAAGAAAACGAAGTCGCCCTGACCCGTTTGATCGCCAGGGGCAAGTTCTACGGCGTGCCAAGCGAAACGCTTCGCAAGGAGGTTGGCAATGGCTTATAAAATGGCAATTGTGACCGACGGCGAAACTGCCACAGGTTTCCGCCTCGCGGGTGTTGAAGTGCTCGAGGCAAGCGACCAAGCCAGCGCCATCAAAGTGCTCGAAATTGCAATCTCGAGTGGCGAATATGGTCTGGTTGCCGTGGATGAAAGCTTGATCCCCGATCCTGCCAAGTCGCTCGAGCGTCAAATGCGTGGTCGTGACTTGCCCGTACTTCTGCCAATGCCAAGCCTCAGCTTTGCATTTACCGAAGGGCAAGACGCCAAAGCCTACATGCGCGAACTCGTGCGCAGCACCATTGGTTTTGAAATCAAGATGTAAACAAAATTGATTTTTAGGCTCGAGAGAACCTCGAGATGCACAAAGCTCTCTCGGGCTTGAAAGTCCAAGAAATTTTTTTGAGGAGGTCAGAATGGCAGGCAAAATCAAATCTATCGCCGGTCCTGCGGTGCTTGTTGAAGACCTTGAAGGCGCGAAAATGAACGATATCGTTCGCGTCGGTAAGGAAGAACTCGTCGGTGAGATCATTCGTCTCGACGGCAACATTTGTTTCGTTCAGGTGTACGAAGACACCAACGGTTTGACCGTCGGCGAAACGGTGTACACCACCAACTTGCCGCTCGCGGTCGAGCTTGGACCTGGCATGTTAAACGGTATTTTCGACGGCATTCAACGTCCGCTCGATAAAATCCGTGAGGCTTCAGGCGATTTCATCGCCCGTGGTATCAACGTCAAATCCTTGTCGCGCACGGCAAAATGGGCGTTTACCCCAAGCGTCAAAATCGGCGACCATGTCGCTGGCGGCTCGAGCCTTGGCACAGTGCCAGAGTTCAGCTTCACCCACAAGATTCTTGTTCCACCGACCACCTCGGGCGTGATTAAAACCCTGAAACCCGCCGGTGAGTACGTGCTCGATGATGTCATTGCGACGCTCGAGGATGGTACGGAACTGAAGATGTATCACACTTGGGCGGTGCGTAAAGCGCGTCCAGTCAACACCAAACTCGATCCCAACCTGCCGTTCCTCACGGGTATGCGCATTCTCGATGTGCTCTTCCCGCTGACCGCAGGTGGCACGGCAGCGATTCCAGGACCGTTCGGTTCGGGCAAGACCGTGACCCAACAAAGCATTGCCAAGTTTGGTAACGCCGACATCGTGGTTTACGTGGGTTGCGGGGAGCGCGGCAACGAAATGACCGACGTGTTGGTCGAATTCCCAGAACTCGAGGACCCAAAAACGGGCAACCCGCTGATGCAGCGCACGATCTTGTTGGCGAACACCTCCAACATGCCCGTCGCCGCTCGAGAAGCCAGCTTGTACTGCGGTGTGACCCTCGCCGAATACTTCCGCGATCAAGGTTACGCCGTGTCGATGATGGCGGACAGCACCAGCCGTTGGGCTGAGGCGCTCCGTGAAATCGCCTCGCGCCTTCAAGAAATGCCAGCCGAGGAAGGTTACCCACCGTACCTTTCATCACGTCTTTCGGCATTCTACGAACGCGCTGGTCGCGTTAAAACGCTCGAGGGTCAAGCTGGTTCGGTTTCGGTCATCGGTGCTGTTTCGCCAGCCGGTGGCGACCTTTCAGAACCTGTCACCCAAGCCACGCTCCGTATCACGGGTGCGTTCTGGGCGCTCGATGCCAGCCTTGCCCGTGCGCGTCACTTCCCAGCCATCAACTGGGCGCAAAGCTACAGCTTGTTCATGAACATCCTCGAGCCTTGGTATCGCGCAAACATCAACCAGGATTACCCAGAATTGCGCCTCGAGATTCTGACGTTGCTTCAACGCGAAGCCGCACTGCAAGAAGTCGTGCAACTGGTGGGTCCTGATGCGCTGCAAGACGCCGAACGCCTCAATTTGGAGGTTGGACGCATCATCCGCGAAGATTTCTTGCAACAAAACGGTTACGACAAGGTAGACGCCAGTTGCTCAATGGAAAAAGCCTACGGCATGATGCAAATGATGACCGCGCTCAACAAAGCTGGCGAAGCCATGCTCCACAAAGGCGGCAGCATCAACGACTTCTTGAACGATGCAAACACCCTCGAGAAAGTTGGTCGTGCGCGTTTCGTTCCAGAAAATGAATTCCAAGCCTACATGGCGGATTACATGAAGTCGCTCGAGACTGCATTCAAAGCAACAGCGTAAGGAGGCATGACATGGATTTATTGAAAAAAGAGTATACCTCAGCCAGTTACGTCTCTGGACCGTTGTTGTTCCTTGATGGCGCAAAAGACCTGCCTTATGGCGCAATTGTGGACATCACCGACGGCAGCAAACGCATTCGCGGTGGTCAGGTCATCGAAGTTTCGGACGAGTACACCGTGCTTCAAGTCTTCGAGGAAACATCAGGACTTGATCTGGCGAATACCAGTGTCAGCCTGGTCGAAGACGTGGCGCGACTTGGTGTCAGCAAAGAAATGATCGGACGCCGTTTCAACGGTATCGGCAAACCCATTGACGGTCTGCCAGCCGTGGTCGCCGACAAGCGCCTGCCGATTAATGGTAGCGCCATCAACCCTGTTGCTCGAGAGAAGCCAGAAGAATTTATTCAAACGGGTGTCAGCGCGATTGACGTGAACATTACTTTGGTTCGTGGTCAAAAGCTGCCGATTTTCTCGGGTTCTGGTTTGCCGCACAACGAACTCGCCGCGCAAATTGCCCGTCAAGCCAAGGTCATTGGCGAGGGCGGCGAAGGTTTCGCCGTGGTCTTCGCGGCAATGGGTATCACCCAACGCGAAGTCTCGTACTTTGTCAACGAATTTGAACGCACGGGCGCTCTTGCCCGTTCGGTCTTGTTCCTCAACAAAGCCGACGATCCAACCGTCGAACGTCTGCTGACCCCGCGCATGGCGCTCACCGCCGCCGAATACCTGGCGTTCGAGCTTGGTTATCACGTGCTCGTGATCCTGACCGATTTGACCAACTACTGCGAGGCGCTTCGTGAAATCGGTGGCGCTCGAGAAGAAATTCCTGGTCGTCGCGGCTACCCAGGTTACATGTACACCGATCTTGCTTCACTCTACGAACGCGCGGGCGTCATTCACGGTAAACCAGGTTCGGTTACCCAAATTCCGATCCTTTCGATGCCCGGTGACGACATCACCCACCCGATTCCAGATTTGACCGGTTACATCACCGAAGGGCAGATTTTCGTCTCGCGTCAACTTGCCAGCGCCGGTATTTTCCCGCCAATCAACGTGCAGCCAAGCCTGTCACGTTTGATGGGCAACGGCATCGGTAAAGGCAAAACCCGAGCCGATCACAAAGAAGTCGCCGATCAGTTGTTCGCCTCTTACGCTCGAGGTGTGGATTTGCGTAAACTCGTCGCCATTACGGGTGAAGATGCCCTGACCGACAACGACAAAAAGTACCTGCGTTTTGCCGAAGGTTTCGAGCAGAAATTCATCAACCAAGGCGCAGCCGACCGCAGCATCGAGCAAAGCCTCAACATCGCGTGGGCATTGTTAAGCGAATTCCCACGCACCGAGTTGAAACGTATTCGCAAAGAATACATTGAAACCTATTACGGCACACAAAAAATGTCGGAATTGGTCGCGTAAACTCTCACCCGACTCGCTGAGGCTCGTCACCCTCTCTCGCAAGCGAAAGAGGGTTCAACAGTTCAAAAGTTGTTTAAGAGTAACCATTTCAACCCAACAACAAAAAACCAAAACTCCCTTCTCTCGATGTTGAGAGAAGGGTCGGGGATGAGAGAAGAGCAAGTATCAAAGCTCGAGTTCACATCACAGCAAGGGAGGTGTAACACATGGCGGAACAAGTCAGTCCAACCCGCAGCAACCTGATTGCCAAACGCGGTCAACGTCGCCTGGCAGTCCAAGGCGTGGATTTGCTCAAACGCAAACGTGACGCGTTGATCGGTGAGTTCTTCGCGCTGGTCAAAGAGTCCCTGGCGGCTCGAGAGGCGCTGCAAAGTACCAGCAAGGACGCCTACTTCGCTCTTTTTCTGGCGAAAGCTTGGGACAGCCCAGAAGCCGTAGAATCGCTGGCACTCGCGCGTAAGGCAGGACTTAACCTCGAGCTTTCGGTCGAAAGCATTTATGGTGTGAAAGTCCCCAAGATTGTCATGCCAGAAATTTCCAAGGTGCTGCCGTTCAGCCCAATCGGGGCAGGCGCTCGCACGCTCGAGGCGGCAGGACAATTTCAGAACGTGGTCGAAGCCTTGATTAACGTGGCAGCCACCGAGAACAAATTGCGGCGTATCGGTGAGGAAATCAAAAAAACCTCGAGACGCGTCAATGCGCTCGAGCAGATTGTCGTGCCGGATATTACGGCGCAGATCAAAGGCATTTCGGATGTGCTCGATCAACGCGCACTCGAGGAAGTTACGACCTTGAAGCGGATTAAAGCCAAAATTGATGCCGAAGCCGAAGACGCTTCTGGCAAAGCGATTGCGTCTCAGGCGGTTGGCGCAGGACTTTAAGAATATTTTACAAGCTGTTTTAACCCCCAATCTCGAGATTGGGGGTTTTTGGTGCTGGTGTTATCGAACGGCGTTCAAAAAGTGATGTCCTTGGGGGTGGGCATGTTAACCTGAGCAAGTGATTCATTTATGACTGTATTTTTCTGACCAAACGCACACCCATGAAAAATACAAGCATTTTCCCGCAATGTTGTTGCGGGAACAGGAGTCACCATGAAACAATATCCATCCATTCCCAACGCTGGGAAGGAAATTTTTAACGCATACATTTTTGACAAACTCGACGGTTCAAATCTCAGGTTTGAGTGGGATAAAAAACTCGGTTGGCATAAGTTTGGCACGCGCCATCAACTGCTGCTCGAGACACATCCAACGTTTGGTATTGCCATTGAAATGTTCTTAAACACCCTTGCCAGTCCACTTGAGCACATTGCCAGACAAAAAGCTTGGGGCAATTTCACGGTGTTCTGCGAATTCTGGGGAAAGCAAAGCTTTGCGGGATTTCACGAAGCCGATGACCCCAAAAACTTGAGTTTGATTGACATTCAAGTTTACAAACGCGGTCTGATCGAACCCCAAGAATTTCTTGACCTTTTCTCGAGCCTTGAGACCCCACGATTTTTGGGAATTCACCGTTGGGACACGGATTTTTTGCAGCACGTGAAATCAAACAAACTCGAAGGGATCACATTTGAAGGTGTGATTGGCAAGCAAGGCAGTGGACATCAACGCCTAATGCAAAAAGCCAAAACACAACTTTGGTTGGATCGTGTTCTGACAAAATTTGATGCCACTCAAGCGGCGGCAATTCTGAACAGTTAAACGAATGCTGCTCGAGATCAATGCCTTCAGTTTGATCTCGAGCTTCAAATCAGTGAACGCCGCCTTCGGTCATGCTTGCCGCCGAGTTGATCGCAAATCGCACGTTCTTGCGAAACTCTTGCAAATTGCTCGAGTTGACGTAGGTCATGGCGCTTTGCAAACCCTCCCGAAGTCGTGTGACGGCTTCCCCAGCGTTTTGATGGAAGGCATGAAGCGTCTGACTCGAGCCTTCAATAAAATTGCGTTTTTCGGTGACAAGGGTGCTTGCCATACCGAACAAATGCACGCCAACCAACTTGCCGCCCTCGAGCATCAACACTTCATCTTCAAAACTGCCCGAGGCAAAGAATTTGCCCATCATGACGCCCTCGGAGTAGACCAGCGCTTTGACGAAATCGCCCGCCGCGTTGACGCCACCATCCGAGATGAGTTGTGCATCAAAATACCCAAGTTCGGCTCGAGCGGCATAAATTTGCTCAAGCACGGTCAGTTGCCCCACGCCGACCCCCGTGTTGATGCGGGTGGTGCAGACCGAACCAGGACCGACGCCGACCTTGATCACAAAGTTTTGAAAACCAGAGAGTTTCATCAACCAGTACGCGAAAACAAAACCCTCCACGCTGCCGACATTGCCCAAAATGATGCCTTGTTTCACGCCCAACGCCCGAATGCGCTCGAGCAACGGCAAGACCGCGACGTTCGCACCGTGTGCAATATCAATGCTGGCAAACGCCAGATTGGGTTCTTGAAAAACGGCTTTTAAAAAATCGTCGGTTTCATTGATGCCGAGTGCCACGCCGACCAAGGCGGGCGCACTCGAGCGAACATCCTCGAGCCTTCCAGCGTCTGACAGTCCCACCCGAGGGAGAATATGAACCCCGCCGCGACCTTCTTCCCAGACATCTCGCGCAAACCTGGAACGCATGAACGACATGCTTGCGCCAAAGGCGGGGAACAGCTCGAGGTCAGAATGCACGCCATGAAAGGCTTGACTGACGTTGACGCCCGTTCTGGAAAGCGCACGCGATAAAAACGTTGGCACGATGGCTTTGTCGGCGAAGGTGTAATACACCTGGCTGTGATCGAATTGATAACGGCTGAGCGCCTCCTCGGTGCGGGCAATCACTTCTGAAGTCAGGTCAAGTTTGGGTGTGGTCATGCCTCGAGTGTAGCGCAAAATCAATATTCAAACCGTTACCTCGAGAAACGAAAATGGACTCGAGGTAACCCCGAATCCATTTTTGAAAGCTCGAGGGTTTAGTTGCTGGTAAAGCTTTTGGTCACGGTTGGTGCGGTGCCGCAAGCGTTGAAGGTGATTTCGATAAAGCCATCACCGCTGTTGTTTGCCAGTGTGCCGCGCACTTTGCCGCCAACAAGTTTCAGGGCATCGGTGCAGGCGGGGTCGTATTGCAATGGGCTGATGGTCGAGACGGTGTAGGTGCGGCTCTTGCCGTCGCGGCTGAAACTCCAATTGCCCGAGACGGAAGCCGTTCCCGCTGGGAGGGGTTGACCCATGACAATCGAACCTGGCGTGCTGGCGTTAAACACGTAGTTCCAGAGGTTGGTGATGGTTGCGGTGGGTTCGTCGGTCACGCTGCGGGTCACGGTGATGTTATGGCTTTGCACGACCTGATCGGCTGTTTTGCGCGGGCTGCGGCTGCCCTTGCGGACTTCGGTCACGGTCTTGCCCGTGATGTTGTTGGTGCGGCTTTCGGTCAGGTCGGCGGTCGCATCAAAGCCCCAAACGCCAGCCACACTCGAGGGATCGGTCACGAGCAAGGTCCCTTTTTTGCTCGAGGAATACAGAGGCTCGGTTTTGGAGCAATCGAAGGTGTAGGTTGCCGTGTCTGGCACGCCGTCGCCGTCGGTGTCAACCAACGGTGAAGGGGTTACAGTTACGCAGGCGGGGCGAGTGCGGAGGCTCGAGGATGCGCCCTGACCAAAGCTGAGGGTATTCACGGCGTTTTCGACCGTCACCAGACTGCTCGAGCTGACCAATTCGTCAGACATGGCGCTGGCGGTGGCGTTCACTTCGGCGCTGCTTGGGTTGTTGGCAATTTGCGAACCACCAGCGTTACAGGCAGCCATCATCGCGGCGAGGGTCAGAACGGCTCCGAGTTTGATCACGTTTTTCATGGTTAATTCCTTTCACTGGACAAGCCAGCCGTGCAAGGTTTTGAGGCTCGAGATGTTCAAACCTCTTGGAATAAACTTTAGAAAATCAGGCGTTCCAAGATCGTTCCAAACAAAAGCTCGAGCGTACAAATTTGCGTTCCAAACAAAAAACCTCCCAGAACGTGAGGTCAAGATTTCTAACCCGAGAAGCTTAAAAAACCCGAGATACCACAGGGTCTGTGCCGCAAGCCTGGAAGACGATCTTCACTTCGGTTTTTGGTGTGGTCAGGCGCAACTCGCCGCCGACAATGCGTTGAGCATCACAACTTGGAGCGTAAACCAATGGCACTTGGGTTGAAGTGGTAAAGACTCGAGCATTTTTATTGCTAACCGTGAATTCGTTGCTGCCAGTCAGCGTAAACGTCCCTGCAGGAAGCGGCTGATTCAGGTCAATCGTGCCGGCTCCAGAAACTTGATAGGCAAACGCCATCTTATTGACCAAAGTCACTTTCTGACGCAAAGCCACCTGACGAACCAACGTGATGTTATGGGTTTTTGTCAGCGAAGTGTTTCCAGCTTGCGCGACTTCCCTGGTGCCATCTCGAGTCTCGGTAAATTTTGGTTTAAACGCTGGGTCACGCACATATTTTAAAGCGGTAATGGTCTCGCGGTAACTGTGGTCTGAGACGTTGGGGCTGGTGTCCTCGAGCTTGATTTGACCGCCAAGCGTTTCTGTGCCACCACCACGAATGGCGGGAACAGTTTGAATGCATTTGGTTTCATCAAAAATATACGTGAGGCTGTCGGGAACGCCGTCAGCATCAGAATCCGTGGTTGAACCGACAATGGTCAGGCAACCTGCGGCTAAGGCTCGAGTTTGAACGGAACGGGTTTGAAGTTCGGAGACTGGAATGCTCAGTCCTCCAGCTCCTGTGATTGCATCGGAAATGCTGGTGCTCGAGGCAGCATTTTCGGTTTCGCTGATGACCGTACCACCTAAATCTTGTAGATCGTCGTTGCTGAGATCATCTGTACTGTTGTTCTGGTTGCAGGCGCTAAAACTTAAAACAAGTCCACACAAAAGAGCGGCACTGAGATTTGATTTGAGTAATTTTTTCATAACAACTCCTTAAAATTTAACGTAAGCCACGGGAATTATCGGTATGACTGAAAGCTTTTAAATACTGCACCAATTCGCAAAGATCATCAAAACGGATGTGTTTGTTAGGTTCTGGACCTTCTAAAACAACGCGCCATTTTTGATCGCTGACCGAGTGCTTCATGCGGAGTTGAAAAACAATTTCGGGCGGTGAGTTTTGGGATTTCGTCATGCCATTTTCTCCTAGTTAATACCCTAGGGGTAGCAGCGTTCCAAAAACGTTCCAAGACTTGAATTGACCCTCAAACACCTGCATACAATTCGAGAAAAGACTGTTGCAGTTGAGGCTCTGACTCGAGACTTTGAGTCAATTCGTTGCGGTATTTTGTTAGGCTTGACTCTGCTTTCTGCGCCAAATGATCTTGTTGAAGAAACATATACGCTTTTTTCATGACAACCAGCAATTGAAAAGCCTCAAGTTTTGGGATTCTACTTGAATTGAAGAACGCATTTGTGGTTTGTAATTGCCGCCTTAGAACATCCGTGTTGATTGGCTGAGTTAATTCCGCTTGGAGTTGGATGCTTCGAGCACGCGCTTCGAGCCAAGTAGGAGCAGAAAAATCAGCAAGTGTTTGTAGAGCAACCACAATATTTCCAATTTCGATTTGCACTTGTACCAAAGTGATGACGAACATCAAACGATGCTCAACGGGGGCTTGTTCAAGCGAATTTTTGATTTTTTCAAGCCTTATCAATGCCAATTTAGGTTCTTTATTTAGAAGTTCAGCTCGTGCTTGAAGGGTTTCAAATAGCAGCAAAAAAGCAGTCAATCCAGTTTCTTGAATCAAACTCGAGGTTTTATCAAGATGAACTCGTGCCTGTTCTATAGCCCCAAGATCGAGGTATGCGTCTGAGATAAATAACCGTTGAAGTACCTGTTGAATTGGTAATCCAAGTTCGTCACTTAACTTAAGTCCAGTTTGAGCGATTTTTAGTGCTTCTCCAAACTGTCCGATACGTCTTTTAATCTGAGCCAGCATGGTGGTGAATTGGCTTTCTCGAGCCAGTATTTTCCCGCGTGAAAGCTCTAACCCTTCAAGCACAACTTGTTCAGCAAGTTCAAAGTATCCAGTTTGAATCAGTTCTCCCGCTTGAATGACCAAAACAAAAGCCAATACCCGTTCAAACCGCATCTCCCTGGCTTGTTTTACCGCCCTCTCGAGCATTTCAAGCGCTTCTTCCGACTGTCCCATCGCGCCGAGCATCTGCCCAATTTGTGCCAGCATGGTGATTTCCGAATCGTGCTTGCCAATTTTTTGGTACGCCGTGTGTGATGCTTGAGCGTGTTCAAGCGCTTTGGGCAGGTTTCCTTGTTGTCGGTACACTTCTTTTAAAACGCTGTGAAGTTCGCCGTACATTTCGGTGCTGGGTTGCGTCTCGAGTTTCAAACCATCCAACAAGCGCGTTTCGGCGTCACTCAAACGTCCACAGCCGACCAGTGCCGTGCCGCCCAACAGCAGGCTTTCGGCGGCGTACTTGCCGGTTGCGCCCGTCAGCTTGTGGGCGTGTTCGGCTTGCTCGAGGGCTTGGGCGTACTGTCCACGGTAAATGCCGTGTCGGGCGAGCATTAACCGTGCTTCAGCTTCGAGTTTGCTGTCTGTTGCCGCCAGTTCGAGCATGGCGGTGGCGTGTTGCTCGAGTCCGTCAAGGTTCATCAGGGTCAACTCGAGTTCGGACAGGGCTTTGTGAACCTTGAAGGCGGTTTGAGGGTCGGGTTGAAGCTCGAGGGCGCGACGGTATTGCGCTCGAGCTTCGTAATGTGCGAACACGGCTTGGGCGGCTTGGGCAGCTTTGATCCGCCAGGCGACGGCTTCTTGTCCTCGACCTCCACCCTCGAGATGCTCAGCAACCTGGGCTGGGTTGCTGTTTTCTTGCGCCAGGTTGTGCGCGAATTTGCGGTGAATCAAACGGCTGCGTTCAGTGCTGAGGGTGTTCTTTAAGGTTCGGCGCGTCAGGTCATGCCCGAAACGATACCCAGCGCCTTCAGAAACCAAAACGGTGGCTTGAATCGCACGCTCGAGGCTTTCGAGGTTCTCCCATTCAGACAGCGCGGTTGCCCCCTCGAGCCAGTTGGCTTCAAAGGGTTCAAACGCAAGGCTGGCTGCCTCGAGCAGTCGCGTGCAGGCGGGTCCAAGCCGCTCGAGTCTGGTCAGCACCAGGTCGCGGACGTTTTGTGGGATCGGCAGTTCGGTGTAATCCTCGGTGGCGGTGTCAAATGGGCTGGTCCAAGTGCCGTCATCGTTTTGTTGCAGCATTTGATTCTCGAACAACCCGCGCAGCGTCTCGAGGGCGAACAAGGCATTGCCGCCGGTGGCTTGATGGAGTCGCTGGCTGAACAATTGGGCGCGTCCGCCAGAGAGCGCCTGCACGAGGCTCAGCATGTCGCTTTGATTGAAACTGGGCAACTCGAGTTGAGATAGCAAACCGTCGCGCTCGAGGCTGGTCAACACGGTTTTGGCTTCTTTGTTGTCATTTAACTCGAGCATCCGGGCGCTGGCGATGATGCGAATTTGGTTGGCGGCGCGACGAATCAGATGGGCGATCAACTCGAGGCTGGAGGCGTCAAACCAGTGCAAATCATCCAGAATTAAAATATCGCCAGGTTGCAATGCCGCCAGCATCACACGGGACAAACCTTCAATCAGTCGTGCGCGTCCTTCGCTCGAGGGTAAGGCGCTGCTGTCGCGCCCAGCGTCGAACTCTGGCACGAGTCGCGCCGCCTCGCGTTTCCAAACTGATTCGAGGCTGTCGGGGTTGAAGCGACCCGTCTCGAGCAACCAGCGCAACGTTTCGGCGACGGGATAAAACGGTGTGCTGGCGGCGCTTTCAAAGCCGCGCAAGGTCAGGGTTTGACCGTGCATTTTGGCAAAATCTTCGATCAAACGGGTTTTACCGATGCCCGCCTCGCCTTTGACCAACGCCAAACCTTGCGTTTTGACCTCGAGCCAAGCCCATTCGTCGTCGCGCCCAATGAACGGTGGACGGTGCAAAGCAGGCGTCCGAACGGTGGCGGAAATTGGCTCGAGTTCGGGTTGGGCGGCGTTGCTGGTTTCGATGTTTTTCAAGAGCGCCAAGGTTTCGGGCAGGGGTTTTAAGCCCAGTTCTTGCTCCAAGGTACTCTCCAAAATCTCATAGCGTGCCAGCGCAGGGGCGCGTTCACCCAAACGCCAGTGCAGCCGCATGATCTCGCGGTGAAAGGATTCTTGAAGCGGGTCAGTCTCGAGCAATTTCAGACGCGTCTCGAGGGCTGCGCGTAAATCACCCAATGCCTCGAGTTTGACGGCTCGAGCGATCAGCAAACGCGCAAACCTGTTTTTGAACGACTCGCGTTTCGCTTCCAGCCAATCTTCAAAGGCACCCGCGCCAGAAATCTCGACACCCGTTAAAAAATCACCGTTGTACGCCTCGAGCGCCAGTTCATCTTCAGCCTCGAGAAACACGTTTACATCCAGTTGCACGTTTTTGATCGCCAAGCTTGAAGCGCTGACCTCGAGAAAATCGCGCAGTGCCGTCTCGCGCAACCTGAAAACCTCTTTACGCAAATTGTTCCGTGCGGCGTTCTCATCCATGTCCGACCAGAGCAAATCTGCCAGTTTGGAACGCGAGGTTGTGCCCTCGAGCGCCAGAAATGCCAGCAAACCCAGGGCTTTGCGGGTGGCAAGGTTTAGCTCCGAACCATTCACCCGTACATGCGCCAGCCCGAGCAGTGAAAGCTCAAAGCTTGAAATGAGAACAGGTTCTGGCATCAGAAATCCAAATGAGCTTACCAAAACTGGCTTGTGGAATCTGAGCATTGGACTTTTGATGCTCGAGAAACACGTTTTGTTCCAGCGTTTTGCTGTGATGTGATGAATACCAGATGCTCGAGGATTGTGTTGATGAAAGCAACTTTTCAAACCCCAACGTAAGAATTCCGTGATACCCAAAAGCCCATACTTCAACAATGCACTTTCACCCACCAAAGCCAGTGTTGCTTCACCAAGTCAGCGCGGTGGCTTGCCTTAGCCTGATGGTGCTTTTGGGGGGTTGCAACACCGCAAAAATGATCGTTGCCCCAACCGTTGAAACGATCCCTTTAACCACAGCATACCCAAATCCAGACGTGATTGGCACGGTCACGCTACAAAATGCTGACACGATTGCCAGCCTGGAAAAACGTTTGAACGGCACAGTGGTCAACTGGCAACCGAGCCAGCAATACGCCGTGCTGGGTTTTACACAGGCTGCGGCAAAAAACTTGCCAACGGACGTTCAAACTGAAACCAACATCACCTCATTTGTCGGTGGTGGAAGCCCTGCGGTCATGGACGGACGCTCGGGCATGTGGGCATTTGGACGTAGTGGGATGTGGGCATTTGGACAAACTGCAATGTGGGCTGAAGGTGTGTATCAAGCCGTGCCTGAGAATACACAACTTTGGGAACAAGTGCATTTGCAGGCAGGTCAAGCGCTTGCTGCAAACCTCGGTAAAGGCGTTAAAGTAGCAATTATCGACACTGGAATTGACCTCAAGCACTCAGCTTTTTCGGGCATTTTAGCCCCAGCAAATGAACAATGGGATTTTGTCGGCAACGATACCGTGCCCCAAGAAGAAGGCACAATGGGCATGGGCGGTTATGGACACGGAACCAACGTGGCGGGAATTGTTCGTCAAATTGCACCTAAAGCAACCATCTTGCCGATTCGGGTGCTGGATGCTGCCGGGCAAGGACGGGTTCTTGATGTGGCTGCCGCCATCGAATGGGCAATTAAAAAAGGGGCGAACATCATCAACCTCAGCCTCGGTACTTCACAATATTCGTCAATTATTAACAATGCCATCAACCACGCCAACAACTTTGGAATTTTTGTGATTTCGTCCGCTGGCAACGACAATAGTTCCAGTGTCAGTTTCCCAGGCAACCGTGCTTACGAACGGATTGAACGGGTCAGCGTTGGCAGTGTCGAATCCAACGATCACCGCTCGAGTTATTCCAATTACGGCTGGCAAGTCGAAGTTGCCGCCCCAGGCAGCATGGTTTATGGACCCGCCCCAGAAAATCAACTGGCAGCTTGGTCGGGCACTTCTCAAGCCGCTCCCATGATCTCGGGAGCTTTGGCATTGGCGTTGGGCGAAAAACTCAAACCCACCATCAACAGAATCAGCTTGCTCGAAGAGCTTATGAATCACAGTGCGCTGGTGTTGCAAACACCAATCTATCAGCAACTTGGTCGGGGACGACTGGATGTTGAAGCCTTCTTAAACTGGGTGGTGTTTCGTTAGCACCCATGCAACCATTCACCGCCAATGCCCAGAACCGACTGACCGAACAGGCTTGGCAATTGCTGAAAATTGCCGAGGAAAACCTGAGCAAACAACCAGATATCGCCCTACAACAATTGCATTATGCGATAAGTTTGGGTTCAATAGATTTGCAAGTCAGGGTGAAAGCGTTGGTAATTCAAGGCGAAATCGAACTCAACCAAGATCAGTACTTGGTCGCCAGCCAAACTCTACAGCAAGCACTTTTTCAAAGCGCATTGGGCAAATACACCAAACTTGAACTCGATATCCACATGCTGCTGGGCAAAACTTTTTATCGCCTAGGCAACCTGAGTCAAACCTTAAGCGAGTTTGAGGAAGCTGTTGATCTTGCCAACCAACTTCAAAATCTCGAGGTTCAAGCTTCTGCCTACAGTGGAATTGCGAGTGTCCAATATGCCAAAGGCGAGTACCAAAAATCGTTAACCTATTTGCGCAAAGCAGAAAAAATTCAATCCCAATTTGAAAATCAGACGCAAGCCACCAAAACCGTTATTAACATTGGGTTGCAATATATTGAATTGGGCGAATTTTCCAAGGCGTTAAAAAATTTATTCCGAGCCTTAAAGCTGACCCAACAAAACCAAAACGACAAAGCCACCGAAGGCACGTGTTTACTCAATATTGGCGTGACATACCAAGAATTAGAAGAATACCAACGGGCACTCGGGTTTTACGAAAAAAGTTTAGAGATCGCAACCTCGATTGGTCATTTATACATGCAGTGCAATTCTTTGTACAACTTGGGATCGGTTCATTCAAAACTTGGATCACACGAGGCTGCTTTTCTTGTTTTGAATCAATCGTTAGAGCTGGCTCGAAATCATCACCTTTTACAACTTGAAACTCGAGTCCTAGACAGCTTAGGTCTGGCTTTTCAGGCGGTCAATGATCTGGCTGCCGCAATTGACATGCACTTGAAAGCCATCAAACTTTCGCAAACGATTGGTGACATTGAATGCGAAATTGACGCACGAATCAACATCGGTTTTGAATACCTTCAAAGCAGTAACCTCGACCATGCCCGAAACCACCTTGAACATGCGCTCGAGTTATCGATCAAAGTCAACCGTAAAAAATCGATTTGCAAATCCCATGAATTGTTGGCACAAGTCTATGACTTGTTTGGTCAATCAGAGAAAACAATTGACCATCTGAGACGGCAGCTTTTTTTTGAACAAGAACTTGCCAAAGAGCGGACTGACCGTCAAGTTCAAAATCTTGCAGCGCAACTCGAAGTTGAACGGTCAAGACACGAAAATGAACTTTACCGATTGGGCAGCCAAGCAGCAAAAAAAGCCAAAGAAAAAGCTGAAAACGAAGTCCGTGAACGCACACAGCAACTCGAGCAAGCTCAACTGGAGGTGGTTGAACGCCTTGCAATTGCTGCCGAATACCGTGATGACGTGACTGGAAAACATGCCCTGCGGGTTGGACAGTATTCGGCATTGATTGCTCAAAAATTCGGACAAGATAACTCGAGCGTTGAATTGTTGCGCCAAGCGGCACGCCTGCATGACGTTGGTAAAATCGGGATTCCCGATTCGATCTTGTTAAAACCTGGCAAGTTAACCCCAGAAGAACGCAATTTTATGCAAACACATACGCTTATTGGGCAACGCATTTTGTCAGGTGGTTCGTCTGAAATGTTATGCCTTGCAGAAGAAATTGCGATTACCCATCATGAACGTTGGGATGGCACCGGTTACCCTTACGGTTTGGGTCATGAAAGCATTCCAATATCTGGTCGCATCGTTGCTGTCGCCGATGTGTTTGATGCTTTAATGCAAACTCGTCCATATAAACCCGCTTGGACAAAAGAACAGGCTATTGCTGAAATTCAACGCCAATCAGGACATCAATTTGACCCCGAGGTCGTTGAAGTTGCACTCGAAATTTTTGAGGCACTTTAGCAATTGGTTTTATAAAACCACTTGGTTGCAATTGAATTAAGATACGGATATTACCTATGCCGTGACTTGAGGATCATTCAAACGAAACAACCACCAAGCAATCACGCTACCAAAAAGAGCAATAAAGCCAACCAGCAAAAACATCATTTTTAAGCCGATTAAATTGGACAATAACCCTGCCCCAACGATAGAAAGCAAACTTGAAGATTGTGAAATTGTACCTATGGCTGCCCCAACACGCCCTCGAATTTGGCGGGTGGTTGAACGCTGAAAAATTGTGGATACCGAAGTTTGCATGGGCAACTGTGCCAGCCCAATCAAACCCGATAAGGCGAGCACCAACCAGACACTCGAGACCACTGAAACCAAGCCTGTGCCAATGGCAACAACGAACAATCCGAGCGGAGCTAAGAATTCGGGTTTGAATTTGACGGCGAGCAACACAACCAAGCTTCCGCTCAGTGCCATCGCTGTCGATTGTACCAGTTCGTCCGGTCCTAGCCAAGCCGCCGAAACATTTAAAACCTTTTGAAAAAACGGTGCATACAGGATTTGCGTCGCACCAAGACCAAGATCGCTGATCCCAACAGCGACAATGACCCCAATCAGTTTTGGCGAAGATGCAATAAATATTATGCCTTCTTTAAATTCTTTCCAGAATGTACTGGTTGTATCTTGATCTGGCTCTGGTGGGGCAACTTGGGTGCGAATGGCGCTGACCAACAACACCGAAGCCATAAAAGTCAAAGAATCAAGCACAAAAATTGGATACGACACATTCAGCAAACCCAACAATACGCCAACGGCTCCAGCACCAAGCATATTCGCGGCAACACGGCTGGTATGGATCATGGAATTGGCTGCCATTAAACCATTTTCTGGAACAACTGCTGGCAGCATCGACATTTTTGCGGGACGAAAAAAACAACTGACGGTTGACTGGGCAAACCCAAGCAAATACATCAACCAAAGCTGACCAGAGATTGTGGCTGGAATAAAACCAAGCACCACAATTGCACGAATAAAATCCGAAAAGACCATGACGTGTTTGCTGTCCAAACGGTCCACAAAAACGCCTGCGACAAGCCCAAAAATGATTTGTGGGACAGCAAGGGCAAAAGCTATGGTTGCCACTGAAGCAGTTGAACCGGTCAGGGTTGTCACCAAGACGATCAAGCCAATTGATGTCATTCCATTGCCAAACTCCGAAATAAAATGAGCAAGGCAAAGTAGTCGAAAATCACGTATGGCAAACACCTGTCGCGCGCTCAAAATAACTTTCGTGGGTTCATCCATTGCATTTTCCAATCAATATTATGTTTAAATTTGTGCCTACCGAACTTGTTTGACTTTTGTTTGTCATCGATTTCTTGCGGCACAACGAAATGATCTGTTCTCGAGTTTTAACATTTGGCATAGACTCCATTTTGTTTGAAGTGTTCAATTTGCATTTGTCAGATGCATTACCCTAACACGGCTTTATTGATATCGCAGCAGTTCTGATAATTTGCAAAAACCTGTCGGCATTTGCAATTCCTGATTGCTAAAATGTTGACTTCTGAACGAAGGCATGGTTAGGATAGTCTGTCCCACAAAAATTATGATTGTGCGATTGTTAAAGCATAAGAGGGAGTTCACATGAACAGATTGTCGTCTTTTGGTCGTTCTTCATCCGAATCCTCGCGGTTGGGCAAGGTTCTTATCGGTCTAGCAGTTTGCGTTTTGGCAGGGACTTCAGCTTTGGCTGGTCGTAGTGGTATGTGGGCTGACCGCGCACCAACAAAAATGATTGAGGGTCGCAGTGGTATGTGGGCTGACAGTGCACCAACAAAAATGATTGAGGGTCATGGTCAAATGAAGATCATTCGCAAGCACAAATCAAGGTAAAGTTCTACCCTTCAATAATTTTGCTATTCGTTCAGCCTCTAACCACTTCTTGGCGCAGAGGCTGAATTTTTATTGGTTATACAAAACATCATATTTCCCAAAAGCTTTAGATTGCCTCGACAATGTCACTTAGACGTTGAGAGGCAGGACAAGGCAGAAGCCAAATGTGTAGATCAATTTCAAAGCATTGGGTTATGCTTTAAACCGCAATGATTGTTATGCTTTAGACCGCAATGAAACCCCTGGCTTCTCGAGTTGCAAACTTTGCCCCCAGCCCTTTTGCCGCCATGACCGCGCTGGCGCTCGAGTTTGGCGCGGTGAATTTGGGGCAGGGTTTTCCAGACTTTGCGCCGCCAGATTTTGTGCTGGAAGCCGCACAGACCGCTTTCTCGAGCAATTTGCATCAGTACGCCCCGCCGAGGGGTCACGCGCGGTTGCAACGTGCCGTCAGTGAAACCCTGGCAGGCAATCTTGGCTTTGCGCCCGACCCAGAAGCTGAAGTCACGATCACCGTTGGCGCGACCCAAGCCATGTACTCGAGCATTCAAGCGCTGCTCGAACCTGGAGATCAGGCGATCATTCTCGAACCGACGTATGACATGTACGCGCCGCAGGTTGCACTCTCGGGCGGAATTGCCAAATACTTGCCTCTCGAGAGCGAAAATCATTTCGCGCTCAACCTCGAGAAGTTGCGGACGTTGTGCTCGAGCCAGACCAAAATTTTAATTCTCAACACGCCGAACAATCCAACAGGCAAAGTGTTTAACCAAACCGAACTTGAGGGCATTGCTGCCCTGGCGCTCGAGTTTGATTTTTATGTGCTTTCAGATGAAGCCTATGACCGACTGGTGTACGGCGTGAACCACATTTGCATTGCCAGCTTGCCAGGAATGCGCGAGCGAACCGTCACCATCGGTTCGGCTGGGAAAATGTTCTCGGTGACAGGTTGGCGCATTGGTTGGGCTATTGCCAGTCCTAGCATTTCCGCCGCCATCAGGCGCGGGGCGCAATGGGTTCCGTTCGCCGCCGCAACCCCCGTCCAAGAAGCCGTTGCCATTGCCCTCGAGGAAACCAAAACCAATCACTATTTCTCGAGTTTTCAAACCCAAATGCTCGAGCGTCGTGACCTGCTGGCAAAAATCTTGCTTGATGCGGGACTCGAGTTTTGGCAACCCGAAGGCGGGTACTTTATCAACGCCGACACCAGTCGGTTCTCGAACGACACGAACGCGCTCGCCAAAAGATTCGTGCAAGAAATCGGGGTTGCCGCCATGCCGATGCAAATGTTTTACTCGAGCGACCACGCACACCTTGCGCCGAAAGCCTTGAGGTTTGCGTTTTGTAAAACCCGAACGACGCTTGAGGCGGCGGGGGAAAGATTGACCAAAGCGGCGTTGCAAAAATTATTGTGAACTCGAGGTCGTTACTTCAAGTTTTGTTCGCTGAATTTCACCAGTAAATTGCTCAAATCGAGCGGATTGACAATGCTGTTTGCGGTGCGTTGCAATTGCGCTTCGGGCAGGTTGCCGATCACCCAAACCCAGGCGTCCGCATTTTTGGTAATCAATTTACGGATGGCAAGTTTTGGCGTGGCTCGAGTCTTGATGGGTGAAAAAACCATCACCATCACGCTTAAACCGTTGCTGGCTCTGACCTCGAGCGCGGGTTGGTTGTCTTGCCCGACAGTGCGAACCCGCAAGCCGAAAATCCTGAAGCCGTCAGGCAGCGCCATGTCGCCCACGGCTTTTGCCAGGAACGCCTCGAGTTTTGGTTTGAACTCGAGCTTTCCCAGGGTGCGTCCGTCTTTGCGCGGGGTTGGTTTGCCCTCAATGCTGGTAAAACGCGCTTGGGTGGTGACGGTGTTGTTAAAGTCTGTTTCCTGTTGTGCCAGCCGAATGTTCCATTCGCGGTCAATCCAGAATTGGAAGCTGGCGGCGTCGCGGTTGTTGGGGGTCAGGGTGATTTTCCAGGTGTTGCGACCCGCGATTTGCTCGCCGTTTTCGATGCTCGAGTTAAAGTTTTGACGCAGCAAATTTGGGTTGATCGGCGGCGGTGCGGGCAGGTTTTCTTTGGTCTGATCGGTCTCTTTGCGCGGCGGGAAAATCACGGTTTCAGTCACCACGCCCTTAAAATTTAAGCCCGCCTCGGTTTGCAATGACTTCAGCAAATAATTCAAGGGGTTTTTGGGCATGACAGGAATGTTCTGCGCAAACCCTATCCCTGTCAGCAGTAAAACAGCCATAATCCGAGAAAGCCGCATCATTACCAACCCTGACTGGCTTCCTGGTAGGCGGTGAAGGCTTCGGTAGGGTCAGCGTCGGTGCTGGCAGGTCTCAAGACGAGCACACCAATCATCACGGCTGCCACCGCCGCGCTGGCGGTCACAAACCTCATGATGTTCAAACGCAAGACTTTCCTGGCTCGGGTTCGCTCGAGGTTGAGGGCTTCAAGTGCCGGTTTGACGCTGGCATAATCCACGGGGCGCAAGACCGCGCCGCCCGAGAGGTAATTTGCCCAAGTCGCATCCTGTTCACGCTCGAGTTTGAGGGCTGTCAAGACTTTGGGTGCGGCGTTTTCGTCCACCTCGCGCAACTCGGCAGCGCCAGACAGAAAACCAGCCCAAGCGCCATCTTCAGGCTCGAGGTGTTCAAGTTCTAAATCTTGATTGCGCTTCACGGCTTGTACCCCCACGCCTCCAACTTTTCCCGCAGTGCGCCCCGCGCCCTGGACATTCTGGACTTGACTGTTCCCAATTCTACACCCAGCACAACCGCCGCCTCGGCGTAATCCAGGTCACCAAATTCGACCAGCACGAAGGTTTCACGAAATTCAAGCTTGATTTCTGATAATGCCCGCTCGAGCGCAAACCGTAAATCTCGGCGCTCCATCACGTCAATTGGGTGCGCTCGAGCATCGCTGACCTCGAGCGGCATCGCCAGGTCGTTGTTGGTCTCTGGATGCTTGCGGATTCGGGCATAACAACAATTTAAGGCAATTCGGTGCAGCCAGGTCGTGAACTGCGATTGGTTCTTAAAACTTTTCAAGGCGCGGTAGGCGCTGATAAACGCGTCCTGAATCACGTCATACGCCTCTTCGCGCCCGACAATTCTCGAGGCGACCGCGTGAATTCTGGGGCTGTGGCGTTGCACCAGTTCGTCAAACGCCTCCTCGCGCCCATTGCACGCCAAACCCACGAGCGCGGCATCGTCCAAGCTCGAGAGTTGGGTGGCAAGCAAATGGTTTTCCAAGGCGAGAATCATCTTAACCGTTGGATGTCAAGGGCTGACAAAAAGTTCCCAAACCTTAAACGGTCGATTTTCAGGCATTGCTCGAGTTTGCAAAAGCCAAAATTCGGGTCTCCGGCATGCAATTTGAACCTTTTGCCAACGGTTCACGTACACAATGTCGAGGAGTTCATGCGTGACCTTAAGCTACGCCCTGCCAATGCCAGTTAGAATACCGCTCATGATGTCAACCGATATCTCGAGCCTCACAGACGCGGTCTTGGTCGCACGGCTCGAGTTTGAAGATCAAACGGCGTTCTCAGAGTTGTTCGACCGCTATTCGGGCGTGGCGTTCGGGCTGGCAAAACGGATCAGCGGGTCGGAAGCACGGGCAGAAGAAATCGTGCAAGATGCGTTCATGAAACTCTGGCGCAACCCTCGAGGTTTTGACCCGAGCAGGGCTTCGCTCTCCACGTTTTTGCTGACCTTGATTCGCAACGCCAGCATCGATGTGTTGCGCCGTGAACGCCCCAGCGTGCCGCTCGAGGACGACGAGGGCAATTTGCTACCGATTGCCAGTTTGGAAGCCACACCGCTCGAGCGAGCCGAAATGCAGCAACTCAGTGTTCGGGTTCGGACAGCCATGCTCGAGTTGAGTGAGGCGCACAGGCAAACCGTAGAATTGGCGTACTTTGGGGCGCTCTCGAGGGAAGAAATTTCGGAACGGATGAACGTTCCCATCGGTACGGTCAAAAGTCGTTTGAAGTACGCGCTGGACAAACTGCGCGGCGTTTTGGGAGGATTGCAATGACCCGTTTGGAACTACAAGACGCCCTGCCCGCCGTGATTCTCGGCGTGGCGACCCTCGAGGAGCGGCAGGCGGTTGAGGCGGCGTTAAAAACCGACCCTGAACTGGCGCGTGAAGCCAAAGAACTCGAGGCGGTGCTGACCGGACTCGCCACAAGCGAAGCCGCGCCTGTGCCAGCAGGGTTGAAAGCCAAAGTCATGAATGCTGCCAAACTCGAGTCTCAAGGTCCTGTACAAACCCGAGAAAGCCGCGCCAACACCTCGAGCGCTCCAACCAACCGCACTCGAGCCGCCGCGCCGCGTTCGATCATGCAACGGTTTGCGCCACTGTTTTACGTGGTTGGGGCAATCGTGATTTTCGGTTTTATGTCCTTGATGCCCAACATCTTCAAAAGCGCCCACGACCCCGTGAACGCCAGCGTGGTCGCCTCGACCCGAGATGGCGGTCTGGTTTACGCCAATTCTGGCGCGGTCGTGACGCCCGTGGTGCTCATCAGCCCGAGCGGCGAACGTCAAGCCGTCAAGTTTCCGACGGGCAAACCCTGTTATTTCACGAACGCCGTCAGCTTGGACGGTTACAGTTACCTGCTCGATGCCGCCAACAACAAACTCTTTATCATCGACGAAACAAAAGGCGCCATGATCGACAACTGGGACGTTCCCGCCGGTGCGGCAGGTCTTGCCGTGCAGGGCAACACCGTGATCGTGAAAAGTTCTGAATCTGGCATTGTGCTCGAGTTTAAACGCAACCGTGAGGGCAAAACCATGCTCGAGGCACGAATCGCGCCAGAAAAACCAGCCGCCGCGATGCCGATGGAAGACCTGATGGATGATTTGCTGATTCTCGGCGCCAGGGTTTACGCCACGCATCATGTCATGGGTACGGTCAGCGTCTTGGACCGTGATACCAACAAAGAAATCAACCGTTTCAACATTGGCATTGCCCCAGTTGCGCTCGGACAATACTTGAATAACTTAATTGTGCTCGATCATGCGGGCGCACTGATCTCGGTGAACGCCAGCACCGGCAAGCTGGTGCAAACCCTCAAACTCGAGGGTCAAGCCGACAAAATGACCATTTTGCACGGTATCGCCTACCTTTCAGACCGCAGCGGCTTTATCACCACGGTCAACCTCGAGCAATTTAAAATCCAGGACCGCAAGCAATTTGGGGATAACGCCCGCGATGTCAGCCCGATGCCCGACGGTCACGTTGCGGTTGCCAGCGGCGAGGGCGGCGTGATTGTGCTCAATGACAAGCTCGAGAAGATGAACACGTATTGATTTGATTTCTCGAGCTTCAAACCAAACCACCGTAACTCGAACCAGGTGAGGTGGCGAAGTTCACACTTTTAGGGCAACCAATTTTTTTGAATTTGTCGCGCCGCCTCATAAGCGGCAATGCCAACACTGACCGACAAATTCAGGCTGTGAAAACGGTGGTCGTCTCGGGGTTTGAGTTCCGCCCCCGGCATGGGAATGTTGAGGGACGGGTGAGCATTCAGAATCTCGAGCGGCAAACCGTCGGATTCGCGTCCGAAAACCAGATAATCGTTCTCAAAAAATTCGACTTGGGTGTAAACGCTGGTTCCTTTATCGGAAAACAACCAGATTCGCGGCTCGCTCGAAAGTGACGCCATAAACGCCTCCCAAGATTCGTGCTCGAGCATCTGCGAATCCTCGAGATAGCCCATGCTGGCGCGACGGGCATTTTTGCCAATGCTGTCAAAACCATAAGGTTTCACCAGATGCAATTTGGCGGTCAGCATGGCGCAGGTGCGGGCGATTGCGCCGGTGTTGTGCGGATTTTCGGGACGATACAAAACAACATTGAGCATTGTTCTCGAGTTTGACACGTGTCAGCGAACTTGAACAGCGTTAGACTGAAACCATGCGCTTGAAAATACTGATTTTGATCTTGTTCGCAAGTCTTATGGTGGCTCGAGCGGCTTGGTCTGGCGCGTACTCGAGCGGCTACGAACCACTACCGAACGCCAAACTATTTCCAGTCCGAAGCTGTGAACCCGAGCAGCAAGATTCAAAGCGCCAAGAGTATGTGTGTCATTCCAAGAACCATCTCTCGAGGATAATTTTGCACAATTCAGAACAGACAGCAACAGCAGAACTCGAGATTTTGAGGAACGACCGTTTGAAAACCCGATTTCGCTTGAGTTACGTGCATTGGTTGGATTACGCGCTCGAGGGTGATTTAAACCGTGATGGACTGCCAGATTATGTGCTGGTCGATCCAGGTGGAGGGAATGGCTTGGCGAGCGAGTATTGCGATGCGATTTTTGTGCACTCGGCAAAATCTGGTTATGTGGTGACGAAACTGAACACGATGGGTTTTGATCCCAAAGACTTATTGCAACTTGGCTCAGGGCAAGCAAACGTGGTTCACACGTGGTTTATCAGCGCCGAAGAACCATCTCGAGATGGCAAGTACCACAGTTTTTGGGTGTATCACTTTTTGAAAGTACGTGGCACAAAACTGGTGTTTGATGCCGCACGACAACCAATCTGGATTCAGTACACCCGCAAACACAACCACACACCAACACGGCGTCTCTCGAGTGAGCAGAAAAAACGCTGGTGGGACAAACAAAAAGAGCCAATTTTTGTGCGTTAACCGTACAGGGTTTGCCGCAAACTCGAGCTGAGACTTTCAACCAGCTCAAGTTCCTCAAGGCTCAATTCGGCGGGGGCGACATAACCCGTGTGGCTCGAGGCTGAATCTTTAAACGTGTTGACTTTGACATTCAAGACGCTTTTTTGGATGTTGCTTGCGCCCGTAAAAACCGAAATGGTTTGCAAGCACTGCTCGGAATTGTCAACCAAATCGGCGTAGTTGACCATCAGGACACGCTCGGCATCTTTCAGACCCAGGACAAACTCGAGGTTTTGCGTCCAAGAAACGCAAAATGCTCGCAATTCCTCGAGTGAACCGAGGTTGCCTCGGGCTTTATCGGATTTGACGCAATCGAGTAGATCACGGTGAATATAAAGCAATTTGAAAGCCGGCATCATCTGCCGCAAAGCATTCAAAACCGCAGGCGTCCAACCAGGGTATTTAAACCCCCAAACGGGTCGATTCATCTCGAGCGCGGCTTGGCGGCAGTAATCAATGCCGCCAAAACAGGCGTTGCCAAGCGCAGACAAATAGCCATCCAAGTCGGGCATCAAATCCAGAATCCAATCGTTGACCTCGCCCTGCTTGAAGCTTTGCAAACTCGAGTCGAGCTTGGCACGGTTGAACTGGTACATCATGGCGCGGTTGATAAAAAAGTTCAGGTACAAATCCAGGTCACTCGAGCAGACCTCGCCGTAAACAATGGCGTTGTCGCTCGAGCAGAGCAGGCGTTGCAGCAGGGTTGTGCCCGAACGGGTGGTCGGCGAGGAAATAATAATGGGGCTGAGGTTTGAAATGCCTTGTGGCAGTGGACTTGGTTGCATGTTGACCTTTCAAAATAAGCTGGGTTCAACCCAGTCTACTTTGTTGGAGGGACTCGGGCTTTCCTGGGTTTCTCGAGCAATCTCAAACCGCATTCTTGTTTTCGCACTGCGCACAAGACCCGTACAGGGTCAAATGATGATCCGCCACGCGAAAACCGCCAGGCAAGACGCTGCCCGCAGGAATGCCAACCGGACACGTCTCGAGTTCAAAGACTTTATGGCAGGTCTGGCAGACAAAATGATGGTGATGGTGATGGCGCGTGCCTGGTTCAAAACGCGCTTCCTCGCCAGGTAAATTCACCTCGAGCACCTGAGCACCCTCTTTGAGCATTGCCAGGGTGCGGTAGACCGTGGCGAGTCCCAAACCAGGAATTTCTGTGCGGGAACGCTCGAGAATCTCAGCTACGCCCAGCGGTCCTTTTGCCTGTTGAATCACCTCGAGAATCGTTTCGCGTTGTCTGGTGTTGCGCCGTGCGTTCATGGGCTTAGCTTACGTCAAGAAAATTAAATTCTCGAGTTTGGGAAAAGCGCACGCACTTCAACTTCAAGGCAACACCGCCGTCACCCGGGTTCCAGCCCCGACACTCGAGCGAAACTCGAACATGCCGCCCCGAGCTTGCAGGCGTTCGCGCATTTGTTGCAAGCCCAAACCGCCGACGCTCGAGACAACTCCGGTTAAGGCTTGCGGGTCAAAACCCGTGCCGTCATCGCTGATGCTCAGGCGTGTGCCGCTCGAGTCCACGCGCAAACTCACATTCACGGTTTTGGCTTTGGAATGCTTGGCGACGTTGTTCAGCGCCTCTTGCAAAATGCGGAACATCACGGCTTCGTTGGTCGGTGAAAGTTGCGGTTCGCCCAGAATCTCGAGCGTGGCATTGATGCTGTTCTGCTCGCCAAAATCTTTGACGTAACCTTTGATGGTCTCCAGAAACCCGAGCCGCTCGAGGTCGATGGGGCGCAGCGCAAAAATGCTGCGCCTGACCTCTTTGATTTGTTCGCGCAGGGTGTTTTTGGCGGTTTCGAGTTCGATTCGCACACGTTCGGGGTCACGTTCGAGCAACCGGCTCGAGAGGTCGAGTTTCATGGCGGTGAACGCCAGGGATTGCGCGATGCCATCGTGAATCTCGCGGGCGATGCGGTTGCGTTCGTCAAAGATCGCCAGTTCTTCGGAGTACAAGTACGCTTTGGCGTTGCGTACCGCCAAGGTCACCTGATTGGCGAGCAAACCCAATAGCGGTAATTCTCGAGCGTCAAAGGCGTTGGCTTTGTCGTGCCCCAGCACGATCACGCCGACCAGTTCGGAATCCGCCAGCAGCGGCAAGCCAATCGCGGCTTTGGAATGGGTCAGCACGCTGTCTTCAAGGTCAAACATTTCACTGTGCTCGAGGTCGCCCACCAGCAAGCTCGAGCGTGCCACGCTGACCGCCTGCGCCAACTTGCCAACCACGTAGCCATGCTCGAAGCCTGCCCTGACGACATTCCCCGCAGAGTCGCGCCCCCACGCCAAAGTCAGGTGGTTCTCGTCGTCGGTCAGGTAAACCGCCGTGGCTTGGGCGTTCACACGGTCCCTGATGCGCACCAAGACCGCCTCGAGCAGACGCTCGAGGTTCGATTCGGCACGAATGCTGCGGTCCACCTCAAACAGCGTTAAAAGGTCGCGGGTGCGGGCTTGGGCGGCTTCGATGGCGACCGAGAGTTCACCGACCAGAATCTCGAGCAATTCTTTGGATTCGGCGCTCGGCATTCCAGCAAAGTACAAATGCGTTGCGCCCAGAAAACGCTCGCCCCAACGCAGCGGCAAGCTTAACCTGTTGGTCGCGCCAGTCCAGCCTGAAGGGCGCTCGAGCGTGTCCCAACTGTTGCGCAAGGGTTCGAGGTCATTGACTTCACTCGGCAAGGGTTCTAGCCCGACTGAACGCACCACACCACCCTCCAGCATGATCGCGCCCGCGCTCGCACCCACGGCACTCACCAAACCCTGAATGGCTGCCTCGAGCACGGCGCCAATGTCTTGCGCCTCGGAAACGCTGCGCGTGACTTTTTGAATCTCGGCGAGCCGGCGGTGCGACTCTGAAAGCTCGAGGTACAAATCGCGCAAATCCTCTTCGGCACGTTCACGCACCTGCACTTCAGAACTGATCCAACCGATTGAAAAAAACGTCGCCAGCGGACCCAGAATGCCGTAAAACAACATCTCGAGCCAGAAGGTTTTGCGCGTCGGGTCGAGGCGCACGATCAGCATTTGATAACCGATCACGACCAAAATAATCAGTATCGGCAAAAACGCTTGCAACAACCGTACCCGCCTGTACAACGCGCCAGGTTCGGCGTTTGGACGCAGCATGTTCACCCCGCGCCTGATCACCTCGAGCGGCGAAAAACTGCGGCGGCTGGGGGTCATTCGGTTTCCCCAGTTATTTCCTCTGAAACCCTGGGGTACGGCACCGTGCCAGGAATCCCCAAGCCCCTGGCTTTGCGCGAAGCCCACAAGCCCTGCGAGAGCAACCCCCGCACGAATGACACGTCATGCTTGGTCAACTCGGCACGGTCGAGCATCATGCGAAAACGCCGCAAGGTGTGCGCTTGACGGTCGCTGTCCGTATAGCCAACCTCGAGCATAAACTCGAGCAGGTGCGCGTACATTCCCTCGAGCGTGGCGCGGTTGGCGGGTTCGTTCTGAAATGGTTTGGGCATCGGCTCGAGGTTGGTGCGCCCCAGCATCAGCTCGTAGACGATCACCTGAACCGCCTGCGCCAGGTTCATGCTGACGTAATCGGCATCGGTCGGAATGCGAATATGGACGTGGCAAAGATCGAGTTCTTCGTTGAACAAGCCGTGCTCCTCGCGTCCAAAAACCACCGCGCTCGAGAAAGACCCCGCAAACCTCGGGGCGGCTTCGCGGGGCGTGATCGGCAAGCTGTGGTCGCGCCGCACCCGTGCGGTGGTCGCCGCGATCAAATCACAATCCGCCACCGCCTCGAGGAGCGATTCAAAAATACCCGCATTCTCGATCACATCCACCGCATGAACCGCCATCATGTGCGCCTGTTCGAGGTTGCAACGCGGTTGGACAATGCGCAAATCGGTCAAACCAAAATTTTTCATGGCTCGAGCCACGCTGCCGACATTGTCAGGACCTTTGGGGCTGACCAGGACGATGGCGGGTTTGGGATGGGCAGACGCTGGATTCACGGCTTTAGTTTACCGTTTGGAAAGCGTCAGGATTGTAGGACAAGAAGCTCGAGATTATGACTCGAGCAACAATGCCCGAAAACCAGCTTGAACGAAATGACCATCCGCTGTTAGTGCTTCGTATAATCCACGTTGTTGCATGACCACAAACGAAATGCAATCCACCAAACCCCATTCTTTGTCAGAACGTTGCTGAAACAAACCAAAAGCGGCTTGGTAATCTTGCAAATTCAGTTCAATAATTTCAACCAACGGGTCAACCTCGAGCGCGTTCAACAAAGCAATTGCTGCCTGCCGGTAACGTGCCTTTGATAAAGAATTTCCGATTTCGAGCATCACGGCTCGAGTCACAATCAAACGCGTTTTGTCGTTGCGAAGTTGTTGCGCCAATGCCAAGGCTCGAGGGTGCAACTGATCCGAAACCACCGCCAGCGAAATGGCGTAAGACGTATCCAAAAACACTTCAATCATGTTTTAGTTCGGCGTTTAAATAATCGTCTACCCGTATAGACCAATCACTTGGACCCTCAAGTTGAAGTTGTTCGGCAACGTCTAAAAAAGAAGCGCCAGGTTGATCCGAAGGGGTTTGAATGACAAGTTGTACTTTGGTATTGGCAGCCAATTTAACCGTGCCAACTGGACGAAAAACCTCACCATCAAAGGTCGCTTCGAGAACCTGAGTCATGCGGTTATGCTAGCACAAGCGCAAATTCCCAATGGTTACACCCAACCCGTTTTACAAATCTTCCCACTCGAGTTCCAATTCCTGACCTGCTTGTTTCTGATCGCGTCGTTTTTTGAACGCCGCAAAGATTCGCCATTCATCATCAAACCATTTCAAATGCGTCAAAGCACAGTTTTCTTTGGCAAACGCAACCATCTCACCGATTTGCCCAACCCGAGTCCAGAATCGCTCGAGTCTCCAAAGGTCTTCGGGTGTGCTTTGAGCCGCAACCACATAAGGAAAAACCTCAGCAAAAGTCGCCTGCATGTACAGCATGGTGATCAGAAAATCAGAGCAATTTGGATGTTCATCAAACCACGTCAACGCGCCCTTTTCATCGTAGACACCCTGTTGCACGGCAGGATCGGGTTGTTGAGTGTCCAATTGAATTCCCCAGCAAACCACGCCCTGATTTTCCTCCATGAACACCAAACGATTTTGATCGACAAATATTCCTCGAGTGACAACAAACGTTGATGGGCTTGATTTAAAGTTCCCTCGAGACCAGCCACCGCGAAGTAAGCACGTAAGGCTTCAGGTAAACGATACGGAAGTTGCTCGAGTTGTATTTTGGGTACACCATGTTTGGTTTTTAACCCAAATCCAAGCTGCCCAAAAGCAGTTCGATAACGATCTCGGAAGTCTAAATCTGTCATATGCCGTCCTCAGTTCTGCGCGTCACTCGAGCACACTCAAGCTCGAAAAACGGTTTAAGCGTGACCGCTGACCAGCCGCGCAATCAAAAACGCAAAACCTGCCGCCAAGCCGCCGACCAAAGCGGTTTGCAATGCACCGCGCCAGATCGAGACGCCCGTGAATCTGGCTTTGACCGCCCCAAAAATCAGCAGCGCGATCAGGGTCACGATCACCGAATACAACAGCGCCTGTTCGACCCGAATCGGAAACACATACGGCGAAAGCGGAATCAACCCGCCAAAAATATACGAGCCGCCAATGGTTAAGGCGCTGGTCAGGGCGCGTTTTGGGTCGGGTTGCTCGAGTCCGAGTTCTTGGCGCATCATGAAATCCACCCATTTGTCCTGGTTGTTGGTGACGGCTTTGACCGCCCCCTCGAGCGTATCGCCGCTTAAACCGTAACCCGCAAAAATCTCGCGGATTTCCTCACGTTCTTTTTCGGGAACTTCTTTGACTTCCTGGACTTCGCGCCTGCGTTCGGACAGGTAATGCTCGAATTCGCTTCTGGCTGCCAGGAAACCACCCAGACCCATCGCAATGCTGCCCGCCGCCATTTCTGCCACGCCTGCCACCAGCACCAAATTGGTCTGCGCCACCGCGCCCGATAAACCTGCCGCCAGCGCGAACGGTACGGTCAAACCGTCGCTCATGCCGATCACGATGTCGCCAACAGTTTCTGATCCGGTGAAGTGTTGCTCGAGATGCCGCGTGGTTGGAATCATGTTGAACCCCTTTCAAAATGTTGATGCGAGATGTCTGGCATCTCCTGTAACGCCCTTTAAACCCGAGGATTTCAAAGACACGAGAATGTGGGCACAACATTTTAGCTTTAAATGGCTGAAGACATTTACTTTGAATCGGTCAAAAAATGCGATTTTCCTTGATTGGAAAGGCAAAGTGAGAAATGACCAGCGTGACGGACAAGGGCTTGTAACATAATGAGTGAAGTCAAAAACGAGCCAAGGAAATTGTTGCTCAATGAGAACCAACCTGTCAGTTGCATATCACATCTCTAATTTTCCCATTCAGATTCGGTTCAGGTTTATATGAGATTGTAACTCTGTTCGCAAAGCAGTTATGGGTTTTGCGAATTCATTCAAGACCGTACTGCTTGCGGTTGCAACTGATCTTCTTGGGGGATATCAGCCAGCGCCCAGCACCAAAAAAGGCTTCAAGTGCAAACACTTGAACCGGTTCGCCTATTGCCCAAAATCTGCACGTACCAAGAAACGGACAAAATGAAATACTTTTTCTTGACATTGATCTTTGTTCTTTCAAGCGGTTTTTGCCGAACACTTGCGCAAACCATCGGCGCACCAACCCTCGGAGAACCCAACTGGGCGAGCGATCACCTCGAGTTGCCCGTTTACTTTGCCGGCACCGGAGATTTGAGTCTTGCCCTCAGCGATGCGACCTGTCCGGTGCAATTGAGCGCCAAAACCATCACCTTGCCTGTGGCGACCGTGATTTTTATTGCGCCCAAAGGACGTTCGGGTTGCTTGTTCAATTTAAATGCCCAGAACGATCAGGGTGACGATGCCAAATGGAAACTCGAGGTCAGCGCGACGGGCGACACGGGTTTTAGCGTGGTGGTGAACGCCGTCGGCACGCGTGACCCGAGCGCCACGCCAGCCTACGACGGCAAGGCTTCGGTCGATGTTCACGGCGGTTGGGGCGCGTTGCGGGTGGACGGCACGGTTCGTCTGGACACCACACTTGTTCCCGACGGCAATTTGTTGTTGCAATACCAAGATTCCAGATTGCAACTCGCCGACGATTCTGGCGCTCGAGATCACCCCGCCGGCGATGTCGGGCGCGGTCTGTATTTTTCGCAAGGGCTGGGTTTACCGATAGGTCAGTTTAGCCTTGGCGTGGCATTGCCGTTCGGACAGACCGTGCGGGTTGGTGCGGGTTGGCGCGGCGAATACGCCTGTGGGCAAATCAGCAGCGACCTCAATTTTAGCGACCCGATCTTTGCCGTTCAGGCGGGCGCATCGGGCGCCCGAGGCAGCCTCAGTTACCGACCCGGCGCAGGAGAAAAATGGGGTTTCGGACTCGAGTACCGTAACGCCGACTGGTATTTTAACGCGACCGCCACCGAGGCTCGAGGCTCGGCTAACGTGCGAGGTTTTAGCCTTCTTGACGGGCTTGGCTGGGTGCTCGTGAAAGCCAGCGCGGGCTTTGACGGTACGAACTTTACGACCAAAGGACAAGCCGACAGCGAAAATTTTGGCATCCAGTGGGACTACAACGCCAGCAACCCCAACGTGTACCTCGAGGGTCGGCTTTTTGACCTGGGATTCCTGACCGAATTGCGTTTTGGTACGAGCATCACCTACTCGAGCACCCCAGGTTACGTGCGGGTCGAAGCGATTTACAACCCCGATGGAGCGCTCGAGATTGCCCTTGGCACCAGCATCAACACCGCCACCATCATCGGCGTGACTGGACATGTCAGTTACAGCCTGCCACTCGAGGGACGCTTGAGTTTTGGTTTGGGTTTTGACATTCCCGACGTGACCTACCGCAGCAATTACGCCCTCACGGGCAAGCTCAGTTACGGCACGGGCGGCTTTTTGGTCGCGCTCGAGGTCAATGCCCTGATTTTTAATCCCAGCCAATTCAAAGCCACACTCAGCATCTCGCAATGGTCATTTATTGGTGTCAACCCACCGACGCCAACCGTGCGATTTGTCGATGCAGGTTACACAGCCCCCATCACCTTCAGTTCCCCTTGCAATTAGGTACAGGCGTTCGTTCGCAAACTCAAGACTCAAACTCGAGAAGGAGAATCACCATGAAAAAGACAGTCTTTTTGGCAGTATCCCTGATGGTTGGCGTTGTGTTGGCAGCCCCCGCAGAATTCACCCCAACGGGTGTCATCACCTACGAAGCCGCCGGTCCGATTGGCAAATGGAAAGGCACGAACAAAGCCTTTTCTGGCAAGTTAACCTATGACCGCGATTCGAGCAAGATTGCTGGCAGCATCTGTGTTGCCACCAAAGCCTGGAACAGTGGCGAGGGCATCCGCGACGGTCACACCCGCGACATGTTCGAGGTTGAAAAATTCCCAACCGCCTGCTTTGCGCCCGAATCACTCGAGGGTGATGTCAAAGCCGGAAAAGTCACAATTCTCGGTAAGTTGACCATGCACGGCGTGACCCAAGAGATTAAATTGATTGGCAGCGCCAAAGACGACGGCGCAAAAGTTTCGTTTACAGGTGCAATTACCCTCAAAGTCACCGATTACAAAATGAACCGCCCGAGCATTCTGGGCTTTACCGTTGCCGATGAAGTGCCAGTCACGATCAGTGCCGAAGCCAGCACCAAATAAACCTCGCGGAAGCCAGCACCAAATAATCCCACCATCTCGAGCCACCCTTTAGGAACCCCATGACCCCAGTTCGTTTCCTGACCATTCTGTTTTTCGCCTTGCTGTTCGGCGCTTTTGCCGCAGGCTCGAAGTCCTTGGCGTGGGTGCTGTTCGATCCGACCACCAGCAGCTACCGTCTTTCCAACGGCAACACCTTTACCAACAACGACAACCTCGAGCCTGGACAATTTGTCGAAATCACGGGAAGCGTGGTCAAAAGCCTCGAGCAGTGGCGTTCACCGAGCGACATTGAAAAGCGTTACAACACCAGCTTCGGACGGGTCAATTTCAGTCACGAACGACACTTTGGCGCTCTGGGCGGCAAGAACTGCATCGCCTGTCACGCCGACGAAAAAGGGCTGGCAAAAGGCGAACCCATCGAAAGCAAAGCCCCGAGCGCCGACCTCGAGCCTCACGCGGCGACCTCGACGGGACGGTTTTGTTCTGGGTGTCACAACGGCAGCACCAAAGCCGCCGATGCCGCAGGCGGGCAACCAAAATTGAACGTCACGATTTATTCCGCATTCGGCAACAAAAACAGTGCCAGTTGCAACCAATGCCACGTGCCAGCCAGCCACGGCGCGGATTTCACCAGCAATCACCCCGACCTGGTCAGCGCCGCAGGTGTTGGCACGTGTACCACCTGTCACCGTGGTGGTACAGAAATCACGCTTCAAGCCCTTGGGCAAGCCAAGACCTTCGTTCATGCGCAACAAAAACTGGCAAAAGACCCGACTGACACCAGCGCTTTTGCGGCACGACTGCCCAACCAATTTTGTTCGTACTGTCACGCCAACCAAAGCAATTTTTTCAGCATCAAATAAAAAAACCGCTCGAGATCAGCTCGAGGTCAAAAAGACCCGCAACACCGCTTGAGCGGCAAGAATTTTTACCGGAGGAAATGTATGCAAGCAACCGTAAAAAAAGCGAAAAACCCCTTCGAGCGCATCAGCCGACGTTCTGTCCTTGGGGTCATGGGCGTGGGCATGACTGGTATATTGATCGGCTGTAACGACGATTTATCACCATTGAGCGCCACGCTCACCTCCGACATGACCGATTTGACCGCTACGGGTTCGATCACCTTGACCGCAAAATTGGACGTGGGCTATGCCAACAGCGTCGAGTTTTACGACGGCGCGACGCTGCTTGACACCGTGCCTTTACTGTTGGGGCAAGCAACAAAACAAATCACCTTGGATGCAAGCAAAAACGGCAAGCACACCTTCATCACCAAAATCACCAGCAGCACGGGCAAACAAGCCTACAGCAATCCAGTGGACGTGATGGTCAACATTGGGGTGACCCCACCACCCGTCGCACCGACTATTTCACTCTCAGCCTCGAGCGGCTCGGTAACCACCAATACCGGCATCACCTTAACCGCCACGGCGGCAGCCACAACGGGTAAAATCACCAAAGTCGAATTTTTTGAAGGCATAACCTCTCTTGGTTCTTCTGCCATCGCGCCTTACACCTTGGTGGTGCCAGCCTTCACCACAACCAACAATGGCACCCATACTTACACGGCAAAAGTCACGACCGATGCCAGCAGCCTCAATACTGCCATCTCGAGCGCTGTGGATGTTGTCGTCAACATTCCAGCCCCACTGCCAACAATCACGTTGGCGGCTTCTTCAAGCACCGTCACGGCGGCTGGCAATCTTACGTTAACTGCAACCGTCGCAGGTGGCACAGTCACACAAGTCGAATTCTTTGACGGCGCAACCTCGCTTGGTCTGGGTGTGCTTGCAGGCGCTTCATATACAAAAACTGTTGCTTTCACGGCAACTTCACCAGCCTTATCACACAGTTACACCGCCAAAGGCACTGTCGCGGGCGTTGCAGCCACCGTTGATAGCGCTGCTGTAAACGTCAACGTCAACATTGGCAATAAAGCACCAACCATCACCTTGGGAAGCTCGAGTCTTTCGGTAACAGCCAATGGTTCAATAACCTTAACTGCCGTGCCAACGGCTAACATCGGTACAATTGCCAAAGTCGAATTTTTTGACTCTGCCAGCCCAACCCCGACCGTTGCCGTCAGTACCGTCACGGCTGCCCCCTGGCAATTTACACCAAGCTTTAGTGCTGCCAACAACGGAGTGCACAATTACACCGCCAAAGCCACAGACTCGAGCAACAACAGCGCGACCAGCACCCCAGCCATTGCGGTGACGGTGAACATTCCAACCGCAGCCCCAACCATTACGTTAACCACCACCTCGAGCGCCACGATTACGGCGGCTGGAAATATTGCTCTCAATGCAGTGCCAACAGTTGACCCAAATGTGACGATCACAAAAGTCGAATTGTTCGATGGCACGACATCATTAGGTTTGCTGACGGCACCTTCTTACGGCAAAACCATTCCAGTGACATCTGCTGACAATAGGTTGCACGCTTACACGGCTGTGGTCACAGACTCGAGTGGCAAAACCGCCACCAGCACTGCGGTGAACATTGCCGTCAATATTGCAGTCGTAGTCACGAACCCTACTGTTACACTGACCGCCACACCCACTACGCTCAGTGCGGCTGGCACAGTCGCATTGTCGGCAACTGTCACAAAGGGCAGTGGTACGATCACCAAAGTTGAATTTTATGATGGTACAACTTTACTTGGTTCTAGCTTGAGCACGGTATCACCCTATGCGTTTACAACACCTGCCTATACCAGTGCCAATAACGGATCAAAAAGCTACACCGCCAAAATTACTGCCAGCGACGGTGGCACAGTCACCAGTGCAGTTGTGAGTGTGACAATTAATATAGCGACTGTTACGGGTACTAAAGTTGCGAGCGTCACTGATTTTCCAAGCGTAGGTTCAAGTATCACAACTACCCTTGGTGGTTCTCACGCTCGAGGTTCAATCATTTATCGCTCTGGAACTTTGTTAACCGGTGGAATTACCATCAATGGCATGTTTTTCATTGCTTATGATCGTGCTTGTACACACAATTTTTGTGCTGTTCCAATACCTCTTGCTACCTCACATGTGAGTACATGCCCATGCCACGGTGCAACATTTAATTTTGAAACCAAAGCTGCTGGTGGTCAAGCAATCGGAATGTTACCCATTCAAGTTATTAAACCAAGCGGTACAGATATTTACATTTAATTCTGTTTCTGAGGGACAAGAATTAATTCTTGTCCCTCAAAATCTTTTGATGCTTGAGTTTTAAGTACAGAATTTTATTCTTTTTTTGTATTTTATACTTCACATAGTTAAAGTAATCTCATTTTAAATTCAGCTAAACCACATGATGTCATCAACCCACGTTTCTCTCGAGCATTACAACTGAGCCAAACGTGATTGCATGAAAAACGTTCAAAGGAGGTAGCGGTATCTGAGAGCGGCGCGGGAAGCCCGACAGCAAACCCCGCGACACCCCCAAGCACCCCAGGTCATGAGGCGTTCCTTGATTCTGTCACGGCTTTGAAAGTAACACTGTGCATTTTCGGTGCTGCCCAACAGCCAACAATTCAAAACCCTCAAAATTCAGAACTCTCAAGCAGTATTTTGGAGGTTTTTATGATTCAAGACATCAACAGGCGCGTGGTTTTGCAAACCCTAGGACTTGGCAGCGCCACACTTTTGGTCGGTTGTAACATTGCCACACCGGACATTGTAGACAACACCGTTGCCGCCCTTTCAACCCAGAACCTGACCACCACCTGCCCTGGAAACATCACCCTGACCGTCAAAGTCAAAACGGGCACAACCAGCGCCGAACAACAAAAATACGCGGTCTTGAAGATCGAGTTTTACCGTGGCGCAGTCTTGCTCGGTACGATCACCACCGCACCTTACACGCTCAAAATAGACATCACACCGCAAAACCTGCCACAGTTTGAGGACGACGGCAAACCCGAACACGAAGACGAGAATGGCTTTTACGCCAAGGTCTATTACAAGAGCGGCAAAGTCCAAACCACCGACCGAATTCGCGTGATTGTCGACAAAACCTGCACCCCAGGCAGCACCGACACCACACCACCAACCATCAGCTTGGCAAGCTCGAGCGCCAGTGTGATTGCCGACGGCAAAATCACCCTGACCGCCACCGCCGCCGACGAAACAGGCGGGTCTGGACTCGCCAAAGTCGATTTCCTCGAGGGCGCAACCGTTTTGGGCAGCGCCACAGCCGCACCGTTTACCTTTGACATTGCCTTTACCGCCACCAACAACGGCACGCACAATTATATTGCCAAAGCCTACGACAAAGCCGGCAATTTCGCGCTCAGCACCCCGTCGGTCAGCGTGGTGGTGAATATTCCAGGGACACCGCCAACCGACACCACCGCGCCAACCGTGACGCTTTCAAGCTCGAGTTTGAACGTGATCGCCGCAGGTTCGATTACCCTGACCGCAGGGGCGACCGACAATGCGGGCGGCAGTGGGGTCAAACAAATTGAATTGTTCGACGGCACAACTTCGCTAGGGGTTAAAACCGCTGCACCCTTCACCTGGACGCAAAACCTCGCCATCGCCAACAATGGCACGAAAGTCTACACCGCCAAAGCCACCGACAACGCGGGCAATGTTGGCACAAGCCCCACCGTCAGCGTGGTGGTGAACATTCCCACGCCGGACACCACCGCGCCCACCACGACCCTTGCTGCCTCGAGTTTGAATGTCACGGCTGCGGGTTCGATCACGATGACCGCCACCGCCACCGATAACGCGGGGGGTAGCGGCGTGAAACAAGTCGAATTGTTTGACAATGGTGTTGCGGTCGGTACTGCCAAGCTGATTGCGCCCTATGTTTGGACGATTGCCTTCACCAGCGCAGACAACAAAACCCATGTCTACACTGCCAAAGCCACCGACAACGCGGGCAATGTTGGAGCGCTCAGCGCGGCTGTGAATGTCGTGGTGAACATTGCGGTCGCACCGACCGGCACAAAAGTTGCCAGCGTCAGCGATTTCCCAAGTGTCGGCTCTGTTGTCTTGGCGACCGTGGGCGGCTCGCACAGCAACGGTTCGGTGATCTACCGCTCGGGAACGCTTTTGGCGGGTGGCATCACCATCAACGGCATGTTCTTTATTGCCTATGACCGTTCTTGCACCCACGAGTTTTGTGATGCCTTCGGCGGCGCTGCCATCACCGCAGCACACGTCGTCACCTGCCCTTGTCACAAAGCAACGTTCAACCTCGAGACAAAAGTAGCCACCAGCCCTGCCGTTGGAATGCTGCCACTTCAAGCCATCACGGCGTTCGGAACGGACATTTACATTTAACCAGCAAAGGGTTGCTCGAGCGCGTATACTCGAGCAACCCTGTTTTATTTCTCAAGGAGGTCTTCAATGGGTGCACCAGAAATTTTAGGATTGATCGTGTTGGCAATCGTGCTGTTTGGCGCGAGTCGTTTACCGCAAATTGGCAAGAACTTGGGGCAGGGCATCAAGCAATTTAAAACGGGCATGTTTGAAGCCAAAGAGGAACTCTCGAGTGCCATTCAAGACGATCCCTCAAAGCCTTAAACCGTGTTCAAAACGTTTCTCGATGTGCTCTGGAAATCGAGCAGCCTCGCGCCGCAATTTACGCCCTCGCGCTGCTTGCTCGAGCATCATGTGGTCGGAGGTTGCGACAAGTGCTTGACGGCTTGCCCACATGAAGCCATCGAGATTAAAAACAACAGCGTCAAGCTTCTGGAGCACAACTGCACAGGGTGCGGATTTTGCGTTCAAGAATGCCCGACCAAAGCGCTTGAGTACGACCTGAAACCGATCCTGAATTTGCTGAAAAATCAGGGCGTCGGCACAAATCAAGACCCCGTTCAAGCCACGCTGAAATGCTCTAAAGTTTCAGGCTCGAGCGAAACCATTTTGTGCATGGGACAACTGACGCCCGCGCATTTGATTGCCTCTGCCGCCTGGAATCAAAACCTCGAGTTGGTGCATGGTGATTGTAAAAACTGCGAGATTGGTGACAACACTGCGGTTAGGCGTTTGCAAAAAGTGCGAATCCAAGCCGAAGAATTGGTTCCAGCCAAGGGCGATGAACCGCAGGTCACATTCATTTCCTGGCTCGACAGTAGCGATTGGCTGGGTTCAGACCGTCCCAAACGACTCGAACTTGCGCCAGAACCCACACGGGTTTCGAGGCGTGACGCGCTGCAATCCCTGTTCTCGAGCGCCAAACGCGGCGTGGCAGAAATTATTCCTGACAACCCACTGCCTGGTGTGACCGCCAAACTCGAGCCGAGCCGCATTCCAGAAGAATGGGTGTGGCGCAAACGCGCATTGCTGCGCCTGACCAAAAATTCGCAGGTCATGCGTTGGAAAACGCCAACCGTCAACGACCATTGCACCCTCTGCCAGGTCTGCGAATTTGTCTGTCCGACCAAAGCCATCACACGTTCCGAGAATATTTTGGAACTCGAAGTGTCCGCCTGTATTGGCTGTGATGCCTGTACGGTTTCATGCCCAGAAAACGCGATTCAACTGCAAAGTGAGATTCCCAGGGCACAACTCGAGCAAACCTTGGTGTTGTTCGCAAAACCACAAACAGATTTACTGTCCTCGGGCACCAATTTTCTCGAGCAAAACTGAATCAATCTCGAGCCGCTAGCGCCGCCCCTTCACGTGCCAACCCGCTTCACTGACACCCGCTCGAGCATTGACCACCCGCGCCAGAATAAACAAGAAATCCGAGAGTCGGTTTAAGTACACCGCCACCTCGTGGTTGCTTGCCTCGAACGTTTCGAGTTCGAGCACGTCCCGTTCGGCGCGGCGCGTGATCGCCCTGGCAAGATGCAGCGCACCTGCCGCAGCCGTACCGCCAGGGTGAATAAAGTTTGACCACGGCGGGCACTCCTCTTGAAACTGGTCAATCAGTTGCTCGAGGTTTTCGACATCGGCAGCGTCGATGCGTACCAGGTTTTTCTCGTATTTGGAACCCGTCGGCGTGGCAAGGTCGGCGCCGACATCGAACAGGGCATTCTGAATTTGCGCCAGCACCCCGTCAATCTCAGGGTCGCTCGAGTGTGCCCTCGCCAGCCCAATCGCGCTGTTGGCTTCGTCCACCGTGCCGTAACTCGAGACGCGTTTGGAGAATTTCTTGACGCGTTCGCCGCCGTACAAACCCGTTTCGCCCGCGTCGCCCGTTTTGGTGTAAATTTTCATGGCTACAGTCTACGGTGCTTCTCGAGCAATAATTTGAGGTTGAACCCAGATTAGGAATGTTACGTATCTTGACTCGAGGTGAGCATGAAAACTGGAATCTTGATCGTGGCAGGTGCGGCATTGGCGACTTTGGGTGTGACACTGGCACTGAACAACTCGAGCAATAAGCCGAGCGTGACACTCGAGCAAAGTAAGAAGCTCGCGCCCGATTTTATTCTTGGCGGGCAGTGGCTTAATTCCAAACCGCTTTCAATCAAAGACCTGCGCGGCAAAGTCGTGATCGTCAATATTTGGGTGCATTCGTGCATCAACTGTCACAACAGTTTGCCGACCTTGCGCGACTGGTACAAAAAATACAAAGACCAGGGACTCGAGATTGTCGGCGTGCATACGCCAGAATTTGAATCCGACAAAGACCTGGCGCAAACCGCCGCCAGTTTAAAAGAAGACGGCGTGACCTGGGCGGTCATGCAAGACAACGACGAAGCCACCTGGAAGGCGTACCACAACCAATTCTGGCCAGCCTTTTACATCATTGACCGCAACGGCTTTATTCGCAGCACCCATGCGGGAGAAATCTCGAGCCGTTACCCGAACGCGATCCCTGGTTTGGAAGCCGAGATTCAAAAATTGCTATCAGAAAAAGCGCAGTAATCTTCGAGTATGCTGAAACGGTGAACATGTTCTGGAAAACAATCATCACGATTTTCTGTTTGAGCCTCGGGATGGCATTTGCCCTCTCGAGCAGCAATGCCGGCATTGTTTATGCCAAACCAAACACGGTGGCGACCATCAAACTCGAGGTGCAAAACGCCAAGAACGTGCTGTTCAACCGCAAAGGCACGACCACGTTCAGCCTGAGCAATCCTTTTGGCAAAGCGGTGACCTTGGGTTTGCCAAACGGCGTCAAAGATGCCGTTGATCCTGAAGTCTATTACTCGAGCCTCAAATCGCTCGAGTTTAAAATCAACGTTCCCAAGACCGCCAAAATCGGAATTTACCCGCTCAAGCTCGAGGTCGATTTTTACCTGTGCGACACCAACGTTCGGGTCTGTTACAAAGAAACCGCGCTGGCAAAAGCCGAGCTTCGGGTTGGGCAAGCTGGCAAAAACATGCCCATCGTCATGAAGCTCGAGCGTGGTGGGTTGCAGATTCGTTGAGGCTCGAGGTTTTATTTTCGCAGCAAGAACAAACTGACCAGCACCGCCAAAACCAGACCGCAACCCGAAAGTAAAATCGAAACGAACGTGCTTTTATCTTGCGCCCGCGCCTCGAGCGCCACCATGACGGCGCCGACCAATGGCGCGAGCACCAGAATGCCAATGCCGAGCCACAGCACGGGTTGAACGATCAAGCCAATGGCTAAGAACACCAGACCGCCAGTCAGGCTTAAACCGTAAACTCGAGCGAGTTTGGTTTCCACGGCTAACACCCGCCTTTGCTTGCCGTGCCGAGGATGTGCCAGTATTTGTTAAATAAATCAAACGCCGAATAAAACACCAACAGCGCAAACAGCGACTTGAGGGTTTTGACCGGAACGCGTTTGGCGTAATTGCTCATGACCCTCGCGCCAATCAAAATCCCCAGCGCAATCGGTCCCGCCAGGCTTGGCTCGAGTTTGCCGCTGGCGCTTTGTACCAGGGCGTTGGCGATGGCGGTCAGACCCATCATGAAGGTGCTGGTGGCGATGGCGGTGCGAAAGGGCAGTCCGACCAGCAGGTTTAAAACGGGGACCTGAACCGTACCGCCGCCAACGCCCAAAAGACCGCTCATGACCCCGCCGAATGCCACGGCGGGACGCGACCAGATTGATGGGATGGCGCGTTCAGTCTCGAGGCGGTTCATGCCGCGCAGCATTTCAAAACCGGTGTAAACCAGCAAAACCACGAAGACGCTGGCAACGATTTTGGGTGCCAGGACAATTAAGAGTAACGACCCAACCACGCCGCCCAACACCGTGAACGGACTGAGGCTGTAGGCGGTCTTGATGCGCACCAGACCACCCTGGCGCAAATAACCGGCGCTCGAGGCGACCGCCACCGACAAGACCCCAATCTGCGAGGCGGCGATGATGTGCTGCAAGGGCACGCAGTGGCTCATGAATTTTGGTCCCAGAATCTCTAACGTTGGCACGACCACCACGCCGCCCCCCAAGCCGAGCAGTGCGCCCAAACCGCCGGCGATCAGACCGGTCAGCAGCGGAAAAACAATATCCATGATTGGCATGTTTCGAGCATACCGCGCCAATGGTCATGGTTTGTCAATGCTTGACTCGAGCCTGCCAAACTCGAGGCGCACCGTTGTTCCGACCGAAGGTTGACTGGTGATTTGCACATTTCCCTGGTGTGCCTCGACGACCGCTTTGACCACCGCCAAGCCGAGTCCAGAACCCTCAAATCTCGAGTTTCCACGGTGAAAAGCTTCAAACACCAGCTCGAGTTCGCTGCCGTTCATGCCGATACCCGTGTCGGTCACGGACAAAATCACTTTTTGATCTCCAGCTTCGACCAGCACCCGCACCTCGCCAGCGTTGGTAAATTTCAGGGCGTTGCCGAGAATATTTTCAAGCGCCCGCTCGAGCATCAAGCGATCACCCATCAGTTTTGCGGCTGTTCCGTCAATGCTCAACTCGAGGTTTTTGCTGGCAGCGAGCGGCATCAGACGGTCGGTGACCTCGGAGGCAAGATCAGTCAAATCGAGCGCTTGCAATTGCAAATCGCGTTCGGTTTGCGAGAGTGTCAGGAGGTTATTGATCAGCCGCCGCAAGTGTTGGGCGTTGCGCCAAAAACGCTCGAGCACCGTTTGATTTTCCGTCTCGCTGCGCGGTCTGGCGCGGTGGGTTTCCAGATCGGCAAGCAACGCCGTGACAGGCGTGCGAAGCTCATGGGCGGCATCGGCAACAAAACGGTTTTGCCGCAGCCTGGAGGCTTGCAGTTCAGTCAAACTTCCTTCCAAGGCTCGAGCCAAAATGCCGATCTCGTCGGACAAACCAATCCCCGGAATGACTTCACCAGACTCGAGGTTTTCGACGCGGTGCGCCAGTTTCTCGAGCGGTTGTACGGTTCTGGCAACCACAAAAGCGATCAACAAACCCGCCAACACCGTCGCCACAAGGCTGACCACCGCCACGATGCTGACGTACCGTTCCATGTTGCGCGTCATGATCGAAAGTGGTCGCCCCGCCTGAACCGCAAAATCGCCGGAGCGCAAACTGACAATTCGCCAATCGTTGACATTGCTGTAGCGAACACTTTGGCTGTTCTGAAAGAACATCGAATCGAGCGGTTCGTTTGGCGCATCATATTTACCCGCACCAGATTCCAATTTTCCTTGAAAGTACAAAAAAGCAGTGGTCGAACCCGTGGCGGTCACCAAAGCATTTTCCAGATCGACTGAGATTTGAACTGGTTTTCCAAGTTTGGCTTCGTCTTTGGCGTCATCCAGAATTTGCTGGGCTTGAACCCCCAGCTCTTCGTCCAGATCACGAATCAGGCTGCGCTGCAAGAACACGCCCGTAATGACCGACAAGCCAACCAACGCCAGCAAGGTGATGAAGCTCGAGAGCAGCGCCAGTCGAATGCGCAGGCTCATGACGTGCCTTTGAAATCATTTGCCATGTCAGACCTTGGGGAATCTGTAGCCCATGCCGACCACGGTCTCGACCACCCAAGCCCCAAGTTTGCGCCGCAAGTTTTTGACGTAAACATCGACCACGTTGGTTTCGGCTTCAAATTCCGATCCCCAGACCCGATCCGCGATCTCTTCACGCGAAAAAACCCGTCCTGGGTTGGACGCCAGCACCTCGAGAATGCCAAATTCTTTGGCGGTCAAATGCACGGTTTGCCCCGCTTTGGTCACCAAATGCGACTGCCAATCGAGCTTGAAATCCTGATACTCGAGCACTTTGGCGACACTCGGTCTGGCGCGGCGCAACAACGCCCGCAAACGCGCGTGCAACTCGTCAAGCTCGAAGGGTTTGACCAGATAATCGTCGCCCCCCGCATCCAAACCAGCCACACGGTCTGCCAAACTGTCGCGGGCGGTCAAGAACAAGACCGGACTGGCAAGACCCGCCTCGCGCAAGCTGGCGACCAATTCAAAACCCGCGTTGCCGCCTTCGGGCAGGCGCACATCCATGATCAGCGCATCAAACTCGTAATTCTCGAGCAAGCCCTTTGCTTCGGAGGCGTTGGCTGCCTCGTCAACCGCGTAATTGTGCTCTCTTAAGCTCTGCGCCAAACTTTGGCGAATCGTGGTGTCGTCTTCGGTAATCAGTACGCGCATGAAAACATCATAAACCCTTCAGGCTATCTCGAGCGTTTCATATCGATTTCATACCTTAAGAGCACACTTTGACTCAGGGATGAAACAAAACGAGATCAAAGCAGCAACGTTCGAGTTTTACATCCCAAAAATAAGATTGATTTGATCTAAAAGTTATTTTTTAAGTCAAAAAATAGATGTAAATCGTCCTAAAAAATTTAAAACAACAGTTTATTCATTGAAAAATTAACATTCTAATCATTACTCTTTATGTTTTAACTGTTTCTTCGCCCTCTCGAGCTGTTTTAAACAGCTAAAAGATCAAAGGAGTACTTATGAAAATTGCTAAAAGCATTATTGTTGCCGCCACAAGCCTCTTGCTCGGAACGGGAATGTTGGTCGCCAACGCCCAAAAAACCACTGGTGCAATGACCAAAACCCCAACTGTTGCAGCCAAAATGGTAAAGATTGCTCCAGTCAATGTCAACACCGCCAACCTCAAAACCCTCGAGACGCTGCCGGGCGTGGGACCAAAGATCGCCGCCTCAATCATCAAAAACCGTCCTTATAAGAATTCAAAAGACCTGGAAACCAAAGTCAAAGGCATCGGACCCAAGGTCTGGAGTGAAATCAAAGCCTACGTGCTGTTCAAGTAGCACTTTTTTCAGGTAAGACTCGCGGCGTCCCAAGGAAAATCCCGTCAGGCTTTGGCTTGACGGGAACTTTTTTGGTCTGTTTTCTAATGGTTTAACCAGCCATGTTTTTGAGCCAGAACGTCATGGGCTTGGGCGTCTCGAGTTCTTCGCCAATTTCTTGCCACGAAAAAAACGTGGTTAATTCTGGGCGTTTTTCAAAACCTTGAGCCTGCCAAAACGTGTCCAGATCACGGTGGGAGGCTGGACGCGACGGATGATTTGGTGGTCGCTCCACCGCACAAAACGCCGCCCAAACAAACCCACCCAATTTTTTCGCGTGATTTTCTCGAGCCTCAAAAAACTGTTTTCCCAACCCATGCCCTCGGTACGCTGGCAGGAGCACGCTTTCCGCCAGATAAAACACGGTTTTTGGGTCAAAGCCATGCTCCAGAAACGGTTGTTGCACTTCACTGGTTTCAGATTCCAATGGCAAGGCACTCGAAGCCCCAACGATTCGCGTGCCGTCACGCACCACCACAATCAAAGCGTTTTCACACTCGAGATAGGTTTGCAAATACTTTGATTCGTAGGTGATCGAACCCGCGTACAGGTACGGAAATTCTTTGAAAACCCTGATTCTCAAGTCTGCCAAATCATCGATCACCGACGCGGTGCTCATTCCTGTCAGCGCCTCAAGGCTTACATTCATGCGATCTGCGAAAGCCAATCAGCCAGGTTGTAATAATTCGTGACCCGAGCAATTTTACCGTCCCGCACCGTAAAAAATGCGCCCCCAGGCAGAGAATACTGTTGCCCCGTGGCTTCTGGCAGACCCGCATCGGTGGCTTGGTACGTGCCACTGACCGTGTACTCGGCGGCGGCTCGAGAACCGTCATGGTTCACCATCACATCGAGCGGTTCGATGTGCTCCTGATAGCACTCGTTCATTCGCGCCAGAAAAGCGCGAAAGGCTGGTTTGCCACCCTCACGGTTGCTCTCGTTGACATCATGCGCAACATCGTCGGTCAGCAACTCGAGCATTCCTTCCCAGTCGGCGGTGTTGAAACGCTGGTAATAATTCTGGATCAATTCGGTGGTTGTCATCTCGAGAATTCTAACTTCTTGGTGTTACAAAGAAAACCCTGTCAAGTTTTAACTTGACAGGGCGGCAAGATTGTAAGGCGTTGCAAAAAAATTAATTGTGGTGATGCCCGTCGTGCGAGTGCCCATGCTCGAGTTCATCGGGTGTGGCGTCCCGAATGCCCACAACCTTCACTTCAAACTCGAGTTCTTGCCCCGCCAGCGGGTGGTTGAAATCGACCAGCACTTGATCGCCTTCGATGGCAAGCACGTTGAAGCTGATCGGGTTGCCCTCGCTGTCCTCGCCCGAGTAGGTCTGCCCAATCTCGAGTTCGGTGTCAAAGCTCGACATGGGAATGTTCTGCATTCCCTCCTCGTCGAATTCGCCGTAACCTTCATGCGGTTCGACTTTTACCGTTTTACTCTCACCGACCGCCATGCCCGTCAAGGCATTCTCGAGTCCGACCACGATGTTGCCGTGTCCGTGAAGATAGGAGAGCGGTTCGCCAAGGCTCTCGTCAATCACGTCACCTTCGACCCGCAACTTGTACTCGAGGGCAACGACTTTGTCTTTTTGAATGTTCATGGAACTCCTCTTCGCACCGATTGGTGACTTCAGGAGTTTAGCAGACTATTCTAAAATTCATCAGGGTGTACCCTCACGCAGCAACTCGCCCAACCTCGAGACGCAACGGGCGTACTTTTTGGCGTAGCCACCGTGTTTGTAAGACTCGAGGAAGAGGTCGGCAATTTCGCAACCGCTGGCTGAAAGCCGAATTTCGCGGTCGTAAAGTTTATCGATAAAATGCACGAACCGCAGCGCAGCGTCTTGTTTTAAAATTGGGTTTAAACCCGTGATAAACACGCCTTGTAGACCCTCGAGCAAACCGACGTAACGAATCGGGTGAAGTTTCTCGAGGTGGGCGTTCAAATCGCTGAACGATGCCAGGGTTTTAACGCCCTCAAAAGTTTGAAATTGAGTCTCGAGTTGCAGGTCGCTTAACGGATGCGGGGCGCTTAAACCCTCACGGTGACGGTAATCTGGACCGTCAATCTTTAAACCCTCGAACCTGTTGGCGATGCTTTGAATCTCGCGTTTGAAATCGTCAGCGTTGAACCGTCCCTCGCCGAGTTGGTTGGGCAGCGTGTTGGAGGTCGTGACCACTCGGGTTCCGTTTGGCATCAAACGCCCGAAGAACATGGCGACCATGAGCGTATTACCCACGTCATCAAGCTCAAATTCGTCGAGGCAAATCAATTTGTATTTTGCAAAAGCCCGCACCGCCTTTTCCATGCCGAGCGCCCCGATGGTGTAGACCAGTTCGGCAAAGCTCAGAAAAACCTTTTCGAGTTTGGCTTCAAACCAAGTCGCCGCCAGCAAATGGGTTTTGCCCACGCCAAAGCCGCCATCGAGGTACAAACTGGGGCTGATGTCAGGTTTTTTGAACAAGCCAAAACCCTTGCGCGGCGTTCCTTCGGGTACAAAACGCTCGAGCCTGATTTTGGCGGCTTCTTGCGAGGAAAATGCAGGATTGGGCTGATAATTTGAAAACCGCACACCGGCAAAACGTGGCGGCGGAACAAAAGTCTCGAGCAGACGAATTGGATCAACGGCGGCGTTGCGTTCTTGAAGGTTGATGATTTGCGACGTTGAAACCTCTGGCATGACGCTCAAAACTAACATATTGCATTGAGGGCTAACGTTCACCGAGCGGGATACTGGTTTGATCCGTCCGCACCAGCATCCAAATTTGCCTGATCGCGCCAACATGGTAAGCAACGTGAGAGGTGTTGCTCATCAATAAATTCAATAATTTTGGATTCCATTCGGTGCTCAAAGAAATCAAGGTTTTCAAAGTCTCGCACTCGGTCTGAAGTGCCGTTTTCAAAGCCTCCCAGGCATCACCATCGACGCCCGAGGTTTTCCACGCCAGACTCCAATCGGGTTGTGGCTTCTCGAGCTTGACCCAGGCGCTCACAACGTTGATCACATACCGCAGGTGCTCGCAGTGCGCGGCGATGCTCGAGCGACCAGGCGCGGGAAGCTTCGAGGCTGTGGCGGCATCAATTTGCGCCAGGGTCAGGAACAAACCTTCAAACCAACCCTCGTCAAAACGGGCGTTCAGGGCTTCATCAAAATTCTCGAGCAGGACCGCGTTCAGGGCTTCAATGTTCATGGCTCGAGTTTAGAGGACAAGGGTTGCGATTTGATGACGTTTAAATTCTGCCCAGCGCCAACAATCGGCTGGGAATACCGTGTTCTGCGCCCCTGGTTTCCTGGCTGAGTCCAAGCAAGCGGGTGTTTTCTGGCAACCGGATAAAATTGGAACCGGCAATAAACGCCTCGAGCGGCACGGCGTGCGGATCGCGGTCGCGCAGCGTCCGGCGCACCGGCCACGCGAA
>CAXTTL010000006.1:0-62936 GCA_964247135.1 uncultured Deinococcales bacterium
AATCGGGGCGGTCGCCGCGTAAATAAGTGCGGGGTCGCCGCCGAGCACCACCGCAACCTCGAGCATTTTGTTCAGTTTCTTGGCTTTCTCGAGATGTCGCGTTCCGGTTTTGTGGCGTTGCCAGTGCATTCCGGTGGTGTTCTTGCTAAAGATTTGCATTCGGTACATGCCCATGTTGAACTCGCCGGTTTCGGGATCGTTGGTGATGACCAGCGGCAGCGTGACGAAAGGTCCACCGTCTTGAATCCAGCATTTGAGTACAGGGATTTTGGTTAAATCAACTTCATCGCCGCGCCAAATAATTTCTTGGACGGGCGCGGTTTTGACGCGCTTGGGGGGAAGGTTGCGCAGTTCCTTGAGTTTTGGCAAGTTCGAGAGCAAACCTAGAATTCCGCCGCCCAATTTGATGTCCAGCAACTTCCGAATGCGGTTAGCGGGTTGCTCGAGGTCATCGACGCCCAGCGCCCAAGCCATGCGCTCTCGAGTTCCCATTAAACCGATCACCAGCGGAAAATCCTTGCCGATCACGTTTTCAAACAGCACGGCGGGACCACCGACTTTCACCAAACGATCTGCAATTTCGGTGATCTCGAGGTCGTGGCTGACGGGTTCGGTCACGCGCACCAGTTGCCCTCGGGCTTCGAGCAGGCGAATAAAGGATTGCAAATCATGAAAAGCCATGAACGCAGTCTAGGCTCGAGCGGCGCGAGTGTAGTAGGGGCATTCAGTCCATTGTGTGGTGTCGTACACAGATTGAAATTGGTGTTACGAAAGTTTGAAATGTGGTTTTTGGGCAACTCGAACCTCGAGTTCAACAGAACATGTTTGAGAATGAATCTTTGATTGTTCAATTTCCAATCTTCACAACATTTTTGGGTGCTACATTGACTTATGAAACACAGCTTTACAATTGCGGCAACGCTCCTCACGGCATTGATGGCTTGCAACAGCGCGACCACCCAACCCATCATTGCGTACTCGAGTCCACTGGTCATCACCAAAGGCGGCACGTACTCGGGCAACTGGCAGAGCTTGGACGCCAGCGTTCCAGCCGTGGACGTGCAAACAACGGAACTGGTCAAAATCGTCAACAGCAACGTTCGCAGCCTCGGCACCGCCATCCGTGCGTTTAAACAAGACGGGCAACTCGAGATCGAGAACGTCAGGGGCGTGGCGGTTTACCCAGGCACGGCTCGAGCCACCAAGGGCACTTTTGCCGATGTCGCGGCGTTTAAATCGGTGCGAATCGAGAACAACGAGATCACCGATTTTGCCACCGGCATTCGCTTGCTCAATTTTGGCGCGGATGTAACCAGAACGGGTCAAATCGCCAGCATTCGCTTCAACCGTTTTCACAACATGGACGGACGCATGAGCGACGGACAGGGTTCTTTTTTGCTCGAGCACAAAGCCAACGGTCAAGCGATTGGGTTAAACACGATTTTGGAAGCCAACGTCGAAATCGCCTGGAATGAGATCATCAATTTGCCATTTCAGAGCCAAACCGAGGATGTCATCAGCACTTACGAATCGGGTGGCACCCCAGCCACGCCAATCAAAATTCATGACAATTACGTGCAGGGCGATTACGCGGCTGACCCGACGGCAAAAGTTGATTTTAGCGGCGCGGGCATCAACCTCGGCGATGCGCCCTCAAAAAGTGCGGTGGTGGGGTACACCGACGCCTACGACAATCAGGTGGTCAGCTTCGAGAATGCGGGCATGGGCGTCTCGGCGGGGCATCACCAACGAATCTGGAACAACCGTGTGGTGTCCGCGCCGTACCTGCCCGACGGCAAATTGCTGGGCAGTTCTTGGCGCACCCCTTACGGCTTTTGGAATTATTACAACAGTCCGTACTGGGCAAACAACCTGATGTACGACAACCTGTTTTCGGTCGGGTCGCGCGACCTGGGTCGGCAACCGATTTACGCCCCGAGTGGCACCCCCCAAAGCCTTTACAACAACACCGAATTGTTTGACCGTTTACCGATTAGTGCCGACGAACAAGCCGAATTTGCGCTCTGGCAAAACAAACTCAAAACCTCGAGCATCACTTTGGGCGTTCGCTGATCGCAAACCAGTCCCTCAAGATTGATGTTTGAGGGCGCGTTGTCAGCAATAGGTTTGATGACCTCAAGCCAAACCAAGCGCCCGAGCGCGGCTGACCGCGCCCATGCGGTCTTGTACCTCGAGTTTCTGGTACAGCCGCTCGAGATGGTCTTTGATGGTTTCGGGGCTGACGCCCAACACTTTGGCAATTTCTTTGTTCTGCAAACCAGTCACCAGATGCTTTAAAACCTCGAGTTCGCGGACGGTCAGTTTGGGCAGGTGCACCACCGGAAAATGCCTGAAATTGGGGTACTCGAGCATTTTGTTGATCAGCCGCGCCAATTCGCTGGCTTCGGTTTCTTTGCTGACAAAACCCGCCGCGCCTGCCGCTCGAGCCGCCTCGACCAGGGCGGGTTCGGAGAAGGTGGTCAGCATGATGATGCGCAAACTTGGAATTTGAGCGGAAATTTGCTTGCAGGCTTCCAAACCGTCCAGGCGCGGCATTTTGACATCCAAGAGCGCCGCCTCGGGACGCATCGACAGGCATTTTTCGACGGCGTCCTGACCATCAAAAGCCTCGGCAATCACATCAAAACCAAGGTTTTTGAGGGTGTAACTCAAGCCCACCCGAAACAAAGGATGGTCGTCGGCAATCAAAATCCTTGGCATCAAACCGCCGCCTGCAACGAAATTCGCAGCTTCGTGCCATTCCAACTGGGTAGACTCTCGAGCCGACCGCCGTGCGAGGCGGCAATGCGCTGCGCGATGAACAGCCCCAAGCCTCCAGTGCCAGAGGTGTACTGCTGCCCCGCCAGTTCGACGTGCTGGGTGTTGAACGGCATTGCAAGTTCCTCGAGGCTGGTCGGCAAGCCCACGCCATCGTCAACCACGGTCAGGCTTGCGCCGTCCACCAGCAGATTGACTTTATGGGTGGCGTAGCGAATCGCATTTTCCAGAAGATTGGAGACCGCCCGCTCGAGTTCGGGTTTGCTCACCAGAGCAGCACCCGCGCCCGTCGCCTCGAGTTTGAGGTCACGTTCATTGGCTCGGGCGGCAAAACGCGCCACCAAACCGTCGGCGAGTATTTTTAAATCCGTAGGCTCGAGGTTTAACTGCACGTCCTCGCGTTCAAAACGGTGCGCGTCCACCATTTTTTGCACCAACGCCAGCAACGCCTCGTTCTCGGCTCGCAGGCTCGAAACCAACTGCACGCGTTCGACCCTGCTGAGGTTGTCGTTGGACCGAATCACCTCGAGCACGTGATTGCCCGCAATGATCGGGGTTTTCAAATCATGCACCAGCGTCGCCATGAACGCGCCGCGTTTGCCCTGCTCGAGCCGCAACGCATCGAGCAAACTGCTGAACGCCGCCCGAAGCGTGCGCACCTCCGGCGGTTGATTTTCGATACGCTCGAGCTGAATTTCGTTGAGGCGTTGCTTGCTCTGCGCCAACTGCACGACCTCATCGCGCAAGTCATTGATGGGTTTGAGGAGCAACCTGGCAATGATAAAACTGGTTAAAGACCACAGCAGCGCCACCAAGATCAACCAGGCGACCACCGCCGCGTCCACAACCTTGCCGACGCTGGGCAGGTAAAACAATGCCATCAACAAGGTGGGCGCCAGCGCCAGCGCCGTGACCACCACTGCCAAGGTAAAGGTCAAGCTCGGCACGACCGGACCTCGAGCTGGCAGTTTTAAACGCAATTTTTCTGGTTCGGTCTGAGACACGCCCTACAGTCTACGCGAGTCGGACCTCGAGCGTCCTCCCATCTTGGGGGATGGGCTTTACCCGAGGTACTTCTCCCAGATTGGATCGAGCTTCGGCGCTTGCCCGTAGGCGCTCGAGAAGACAAATTTTGGCGCATACGGTTCGCGGCTCAATTTCATTTTGGCTTCAAACGGCGTGCGGTCACGTTTTTTGGAGTTGCATTCACGGCAGGCGGTGACGATGTTTTCCCAAGAGTTCTTGCCGCCCCTCGAGCGCGGCACCACGTGGTCGAGCGTCAGGTCGCCGCCGACCTTGCCACAGAACTGGCAGGTGTGGTTGTCGCGCCTGAAGACATTGCGGCGGTTAAACGCAATGTGGTAACGCGGTGGACGCTTGACGTAACGCCGCAAGCGAATCACGCTCGGCACGCTGATGCTGGTGCTCGGCGAATGCAAAAATTGCGAGCCATCCTCGACCCGTTCGGCAATTTCGTGCATCAACAGCGTGATCGCACGCTTGATCGAGCAGACATGCAACGGCTCAAAGCTGGCGTTCAAAACCAGCACCATTGGCGCATTCAGGTTCAAACCCTTGCTTGGCGGGCTGACGCCCTCGAACGCATCATCGTGCGGGTCATACGGCAAACCGTGAGCGCCAACCTCGAGAAGGTGCGGAGTCTCGAGTTGCCTTGGTTGGTTTTGGCTCTTGGTGCGTGGCATAGAACAGTTTATACCCGTTTTGGGTTTTGATTCCGTCAGCTTGGTTGCTTATTGATTCATTTTTTGAATACGCCAAATACGCAAAAACGGCAAGCCAAAAGCTTGCCGTTTCCACTCGAGATGTAACGTTTAGAACTTGGACCAGAGCAATTGGTTGGTGACTTCGTGATGGTATTGAATCTCTGGGATTTTGATGATCGCACCGAGCGACTTGGCGCAACGGTCGGCTTGCATCAATTTCAGTTCGGCAAACTTGGCTTGCACCTCTGGACTGAGCAAACCACCGATGTACTTGCTCTTCTCGAAGCTCGAGATCGCATCGTAAATGTTGCTTGGCAGGTAACGGCTCTTGCTGGTGGCTTTGCGCTCGTCGAGCGGACCATTCAAGCCCGCGTTGAACAAGCTGAAAAACGTCAAGTACGGGTTGGCGTCCGGCGCAACGGAGCGCACCTCGACGCGGGCACTCTTCTCGTTACCGATAGGCACACGCACCATGCTGCCACGGTCCACCGCGCTGGCTTTGATCTGGTTTGGCGCCTCAAAGTGCGGGTCGAGACGGCGGTAGCTGTTGACGCTCGAATTGAGGATCAGGCAAACGTCCAGCGCATTGGTCAAAATGCGGTTGATAAAATCCCAACCAAAATCCGAAAGCCCTTCGCGCCCTTTGGCGTCGTACATCAGATTCTTGCCCTTCTTGGACAAGCTCATGTTGGTGTGCATACCGCTGCCGTTGACGCCCGTGACTGGCTTGGGCAGGAAGCTGGCGCTCATGCCCATTTTCGCGGCAACTTGACGCGAGAGCAACTTGTACAATTGCACCTGGTCGGCGGCGACGGTGGCTTCGGCATACGAGAAGTTCATCTCGAATTGGCTGGGCGCAACCTCTGGGTGATCCTTTTCGTTTTGGAAACCCATCGCGCGTTGCACTTCGGCAGCCGCATCGATGAACAAGCGCAACTCGTCACCTGGCAGGCTCGAGTAATAACCACCCTCGGAGGCGTACTCGAACGAACCGGTTTCATTGTAATGACGTTCGGCATCACGACCCTTGAACAAAAAGCCTTCAATTTCGGTGGCGACGTTGGCAACCGTACCGTCTTTTTTGAACAACCCATCGGTGAAATCTTTCAAACGACCGCGCATGTCGGCGGCAAACGCACCGCCGTCCTTCTCGCGGACTTCACCAAACACCAAGACTTTGCCCGAACCAAAGACGTCCGAAGGCAACCAGTAAAAGGCGGGCCAGTCAATCGCCAGACGCAAATCAGATTCGGATTGCGCGGTAAAACCACGGATGCTCGAGCCGTCAAACGTCAAGTTATCGGCGCTTTTGATCAAGAATTTCTTGTCGTAATCGAGCATGTGCAAACGACCCTCGAGGTCGGAAAAGCACACCGTGACGGCTTTGATGCCTTTTTCGTCGGTCAAGTACTTGAGGCGTTCCTCTTGAATCTTGCCCGCATCTTTGCGGTCAAGACGTTCGGCTTTGGCTTGGAGGTTTAACTCCTCGAGTTTGTCATAGGGAAGTTCGAGGAAATTACGCAATTCGCTCATTTGGGTCTCCTTAAAGCATTTTTGCCCGAAAAGCATTCGGATGAGCTAAAACGTATCACATTTTTAGAAAAAATAGCAACTTGTACCAAAATTATTGTGCAAATGTCACCAAAGCAGTGAACACTTTGATAATTCTCAAATTCGAGGGTTGATAAAAAAATATGGCTCGAGATGGATTCACCTCGAGCCAGACAACAAATATAAAAATTGTAGGGTGCGCCGTGCGCACCGATAACACGTAACCGACGGTGCGCACGGCTACCAAACTCGAACCACCCTCAATTGAAAATTTAAGCAGCAGGTTTCTCGAGCGCCTGAACCGCTTCCTTGATGCGCCGCAAGGTGTAATACGCCGTGTTGGAACGTTGCCGCATTAAAGCCTCGCCCACAACTCGAGGAATGATGTCTTGTTGCACGCCCAAAATATGCTCCACGGTTTCGCCCGTTAGATTTTCGACAAACAAGGTCGTCAAGGCTCGAGTCAGGGTTGTGACCTCATGCCCAACCGTTGCCGCGAGTTTCACGCCGTTGCCATCGCGTTTGACGAACAAACCCACCACGTCCAAACACTCGTGGTCTTTGCGGACATCTTCGACATCCCAGACCTCATCTTCTTTGGGTGCGAACTTGGGAAGGCTGTCCGCCAAGGAGATCAGCCCTTGAATCTTGGTTTCTTTGGGCAGGTGCTCGAATAATTTTACGGTGTTCTCGAGGGTTTCTAAACTCATGGTTGCAGTGTAACTCGAGAAACGGGTTGTGCGTGTTGTATTCAGTTCATTTTTGAAGGGTGATGGTGCATGTGCCTGTCGTTGATGTATCTTTTTTGAGGACATAAACGCTGAGTTCACGATTGCTCATCGCGTACCTTCCTTGAAATTGATCAAAGTTGGTTTGCTCAGGTGCTATCCACGCAAAGCACAGGCGTTCGATTCTTTCTTTGGTTGTGGGATTGGTACGAATCCAACCGGCATTCATGAATTCTGGGTCGGCATCTACAGGGTCGTAATAAATACCCACCTGCGATTGAAACCCGTTCACAAGTTGGATGCCAGACTGATCTTCATAACCCAAACCGCCTTTTTCATCAAATCCAGGTTGTTTGGCAAGTGTCATGGAGAATTGATCGGTTTGTCCTGAAACGGTCGTACCTCGAACTTGCCAAATCTGTCCAGGTCGTAAAATTTCACGCCCCCTTTGACCATTGCTCGTGGTTTGGTTTGGAGCGCACGCTAGAAGTCCTGTCGCCAAAAATCCTGCCGTCAGCAATTGTTTTATCATTTCAAACGAATCCTATCATTCCCATAATCTTATTGCTTTAATCACAAAACTCGAGCCTCCCAAAACCCATGACGCTCGAGCTTCAATCACCAAAACCATTCAAATGCTGTAACATCACTCCAACCTTACATCAAAGAATGGAGTTTAGAACATGCAAAAACGCAAACTCGGAAACAGCAACCTGGAAGTTTCGGCGCTCGGGCTGGGTTGTATGCGCATGAGTTACGGCGACAGCCCCGTTGGTGACAGGCAAGAGATGATCTCTTTTCTTCACGCGGCGGTTGACCGTGGCATCACTTTTTTCGATACGGCTGAAACGTATGGTCCGTTCACCAACGAAGACCTGGTGGGCGAGGCGCTCGAGCCTTTCCGTGGTCAGGTGGCGATTGCCACCAAGTTCGCTTTTGAATTTGACACGAACGGCAAGCAGATTGGTCTGAACAGCCGACCAGAGCACATCAAAAAGGTTGCCGAGGCGTCGCTCAAACGCCTTCGGGTGGATGCCATCGATCTGTTTTACCAGCACCGCGTTGACCCGAACGTACCGATAGAAGACGTGGCGGGCGCGGTCAAGGAACTGATTCAGGAGGGCAAGGTCAAGCACTTCGGGCTGTCTGAGGCGGGCGCAAAAACCATTCGTCGCGCCCATGCCGTGCAGCCGGTCACCGCTGTCCAAAGCGAGTATTCGCTGTGGTTTAGAAAACCCGAAGAGGAAGTCATGCCGACGCTCGAGGAACTGGGGATTGGTTTTGTGCCGTTCAGTCCGCTCGGCAAGGGTTTTCTGACGGGAAAAGTAAACGAAAACACGACGTTTGACCCGTCGGACATTCGGAGTAAAATTCCTCGTTTTACACCCGAGGCGCGAAAAGCCAACCAAACGCTGGTTGACCTGATTACCGAAATTGGAGTGCGCAAAGGCGCGACGCCAGGACAAATTGCGCTGGCGTGGTTGCTGGCGCAAAAACCGTGGATTGTGCCGATTCCAGGTTCGCGCAAGCTCGAGCGTTTGGATGAGAACATCGGATCGGTTGCCATTGAGTTACTGCCCGACGATCTTCAAGAGATAGAGTCTGCGCTTTCAAAGGTGACGGTCCAGGGAAATCGTTACACCGAGGCGCAGGAACGAATGACGGGTCTTTAAAAACCCGAGCCTCAATCGCTGCGTGGTACAAAACCATTGATGTGGATGGTGTCACCCTGACTTTGATCTTCGCGCCACTGTCCATCAAAACCCAGAAACACAAAACTGCAACTGCTGGCTTCTTTGGTGGTTTCGTTTTGGGCGTCTTCGATCAACCTCGAGATGTCGTTCACCAGTTGTTGATACCGTGCCTGTCCAAGATAAAAAGTTCGTGCCAAAAAATGTGCAGGGTGTTTCTCGAGCATCTGCTTACGTTCGGGTTTTGCGGGTGGTTGTGGGTGGTCTTCGGTGACAAAGCCACGCGTGTGAATATACGCGTCTTCACCATGTAACAACGCATCAGATTTTTGGTACGCCTCGAGAAACGCATTGGTAATCAAGCGCATGTCCTCGGGTTCTTTTTGCTCAAACGGTAGTAAATCCCTGGCATACGTGAATTGACGCGCCGCAAGTTGATAAAAGACTTTGCCGTTCGCGCGCTTGCGCTCGAGCAGCAATCCCAACTCGAGCGCTTTCTTGGCGTGGTGATGCACGAGGTTCGCTGCGAGTCCCAATCTTTTGGCAACATCGCTTGGACTGGTTGGCTCGAGGAAAAATTGCAGCACGGCGCTGGTACGGAGGGCTTGAGCGGCTTCGGGGTTGGTCAGATGTAAGGTTTCTTTTTGCATGGCTTGATTGTGCCTTGTTTGCGTTTCAGTGCGCCAGTGGGTTAACTGAAACGCGGTATTGGCAAAAGAAACTCGAGTCGTATAATCTGGGGGAAAGATGCAAAAATCTGTCAAAGAACCACTTTATCGCAAGGTCAACACACGTGCTTTGAATGTGCGTCATCGGTTTGGTGGTGATTATCGTCACGAGCGCAACACCAAATCTGCCTTGAACGATGATCGTTTACAAAAATCCATGCACGGTAAAGTTCAGCGCGGACTTGATTACACACCACTTTTTCGGTTTTTACTTTCAAAAGTAGGCTCGAGTTGGGATGAAGTTTATGGTGAAGCTGTATCACGATTGGATAAACCTGACCCGATTTTTTGGATGGTTGCACTTGAGGCAGATCAGCGCAAAGATTATGTCTGCATTGGTGAATCAAGTTTATACAGTGGGTTGTATGTGGACGAAAATGGACAACTTCAAATCGTCAATCCAAACATTGGTTCTTCAAGCCTAGCCCCAGGTTGCGCTTGCTGCACGCATACGTTTAACGGTTCGGTTTTTACCCAGCGCTTCAAGCAAACGTAAAACAAACCAACCGTTGTAAATCCAAATCTTTTCTCGAGTCTTAAAAATGCTAATCTCGAGCCATCATGGATTTAACACCTTTTATCGCCCAAGCCAAAACCGATTTAGCCGCACTGGTCGCCATCGATACGGTCAGCGCTCAAGGGCGCAACCTCGAGACTGGGGCGGTGTTTGTCACGAAATTGCTCGAGGCTGAAGGGTTTGTGGTCAAGTCTTACCCTGGCAAAGTCGCGCCAATTTTGGTGGCTGAGGCGGGCGCGGGCGAACGCACAATGCTGATTTACAACCATTACGATGTCCAACCCGAATCGCCGCTCGAGTCGTGGCATTCGGAACCATTCACCCTGACCGAACGCGAGGATGCGACAGGAATTTTGCGTTGGTACGCTCGGGGCGTCAGTGACGACAAGGGTGAGTTCATCTCGAGGTTGGCGGGATTGCGGGCGTTAAAAGCGCAGCACGACGGAAAATTGCCTTTGAAAATCAAATGGTTGCTCGAGGGTGAAGAAGAAATTGGCAGCCCAAGTTTGGAGCAATTCGTTCATGACCACGCCAGCGAATTGACTGCCGATGGTTGCTGGTGGGAATTTGGCAGCATAGACCCCGAAGGTCGCCCAGTCATTTACGCAGGATTGAAAGGCATTGTCTGCCTCGAGCTTCGCGCCAAAGTTGCCGACTCGGATTTGCACTCGAGTTTGGGTGCGGTGGTGGACAACCCGATTTACAAACTTTCAAAAGCGATTGCGTCAATGCGTGACGACACTGGACGCATCACGATTGACGGTTTTTACGATTCCGTGCGACCTGCCTCGAGCACCGACCTGGAATACATTTCCAGAATTCCAGACGAGTCAAACGCCTTAAAAAAAGCCTACGGCATCAAAGGATTTCTCGAGAATGCCAGCGGTGCAAAATATTACGAACGCCTCAACCTCGAGCCAGTTTTGAACGTCAACGGTCTGCACGGCGGTTATGGCGAGGCAGGTTCCAAAACCGTGCTGCCCGCCGAAGCCTTTGCCAAACTCGATTTCAGGCTTGTGCCAGACCAAAACCCAGCCGAGATTGTCAAACTGATTCGCGCCCACCTGACGCAGCACAACCTTGGTGATGTTGAAGTGATTGAACTCGAGACACACGAAATGCCAGGACGCAGCAACCTCGATCATCCATTCATGAAAACCGCGATTGACACCGCCCGAAAAGTCTACGGGCATGAACCCGTCGTGCATCCCTCGAGCGGCGGCAGTGGACCGATGCACCCGTTCGTGGAATTTGTCGGTGTGCCTGTGGTGGCGGCAGGGATTGGGAACATTTCGGGATTTGTTCACGCGCCAAACGAAAATATTGTGGTCGCACATTTTGAAAAAGGTGTGGAATACGCGTTTCAGTTGTTCTCGAGCGTTGCCAAGATGTAAATCTCGAGGGTCGGTGTACATGGAAAATACAATTCATTGTTCTGTTCACGGGGAACGGCAAACAGCATTCGTTTGCACCCATCTTGCCGAATCACTCAAGACCACTCAACCTGTTGGTTTCTTTTACTCTGGCACTGTTGAAGAACACAGTGATGCTTGGTGTTTGACCTGCGAGGAAGTCAGGTTAAAAGAAGGTGGAGCATCTGGCGATTGGAACGAAAAATCTGAGGCGTTTGCTCAAATCACAATGATCTGCGAAGATTGTTACACGCGCATTGTTCGCATCAACGAACCTTCGCTTCTTGCGGAAAATTAGCAACTCGAGAAAGCAAATAATAACCAATGACCCAAATCCTTCAAGACCCCGTTTTTGGGCAACTCGAGCACAGCGAATTCAGCGACTATTGGTCGTGCGAACTGCCCATTCCGCCATGTCTGGCTCGAGCGGGTGGGGTTGACGTGTTTTACCTTTCGATCCTCGAATCCACGCCCGAAACGCAAACCCTTTGGCTTGAATTGCAAAGTCGTCCAGCCGCTTTTTCGGGTTTTTTGGCGCAAGCCATTTTCGCGTATTACCAAAAAAACCTGACGGACTTCCGAAACGATTTGCCTGAAGAAGAACTCGAAACTCGAGCGCCAGAATTGACCAACGCGGATCAAGTTTGGGCTTTGCTGGGATTGCACACAAACGTCATCAAACCGAACGAATCTGCGGTGTACCGTTTGGTGGTTGGACTTGAAGCCAAATGGCGACGACAGTGGGGAATGGCTTTGGTTTTTCAAGGCGATCAACTCGGCATTGGCGAAGGTTTTACGCCTTGGGATGAACTGCTGCACTTTGATTTGCCAGTTTGAACTCGAGCATCAACTCAGGGCATCTGGTATCTCGAGTTCGACATTTCTGGCGGCAGGGCGCAAGTACCCCCCGAATCCGGTCAGGCTGTTTAAAATCCCAAAGATCACAAACATTGCCGCAAAACCTCGACCTGGGGCAGCGCCGAGCAACCAACTGAGTCTTGAGCCTAAAGCGCCGTTCATGACGGGGGTGAAGACTTTATCGGCAAGAGGTCCCCCGATCAGGGCGGCGATGGGTCCAGTGATTTGGGCGATCTGACGACGCGCGGTAAAAACGCGTCCTTGAATGTCACCTGGGGTTTTGGCTTGCCAAATGCTCTGCGAGCAACCGTTCAGCACGGGGATGAAAAAACCTGCAAAAAAGTTTGAGAGCATCCAAATGGGTGTGCTGTGTGCCAAGCCAACCAAACTCTGCCCCAAAAGACCTGATAGCCCAAGACCCAAGAACACCCCGTGAACTCGAGGTTTGGGACCGCCTGTCGAGGTCATGTAGATGCCTCCAAGCAACACGCCGACTCCAAATGCCGCGCCAACAATGCCCAGGATGCTCGAGCTTCCAGTGCGAGCCAGAATCAATGGCGTTTGCAGTTCGCCAATGATGCCGCCCAGAAAGTTCACGCCAGAAAACGTGATCAGCAAACTGAGCAAACCAGGGCGCTCGAGGATGAAACGAAATCCATCTTTGACTTGCGCCAGAATGCCAGCGCCTTTCATACTCGAGCCTTCCTGACTTTGGCTTGGGCGTGGAATGCGAATCAGCAACAACGTGAGCAATTCAAACGCGAAGCTGACCAAATCAAGCAGCACCACGCCCACAATGCCAATGGTGGTGACGAGCACCCCACCCAAAATCGGGGCGAGCAAATCGGTCACGCCGCTCGAGATCGAGAACAAACCGTTGGCTTGCCCAAGTTGGTCTTTATGCACCAAAACGCTGATCGAGCTGGCTTCGGCAGGGTATTGAAAAGTTTCTGTTGCACTTGAAAACGCCAAAATTGCGTAAATCATCCAGAGTTGAATGTCGCCGCGCAACAGCAAATAAAACAGGCTCGAGAGTAACAAATGCCCGATGCAAACCAACAGCAAAACTTGGCGGCGGTCAGAGCGGTCCACGATCACACCCGCGAACGGCGCGAGCACAACCCCAGGCAGAAAACCAAAAATGGCGGATAAAAAAAGCGGGGTTGCCTGCCCCGTTTTCTGGTACAACCACACGCCAACCGCGAAGGCGGTCAACCTCGAGCCGAGTTGCGAGACGCTCTGCCCAGACCACATGGTTAAAAACGAGCGACCACCCGCGCTGGCAAGCAATTGATTCACTCGAGTTCCTCGGGCTTGACGGGCTTGTCGCGTTTGCGTTTGTAGGCTCGAGCGTTGTCTTGCGTGATTTCGACACGTTTGATCTCGTGACCTTTGGCGACTTTGGGCTTCACCAAACCAGTCATGTCTTTCAGTTTCTCGAGGTCTTTGATTTTCATCTTTTGACGCGGCATAAAATGATTGTAATTGCTCGAGCTGCAAAACCGATATGCAGTTTGGCGTACTTGCGAACGCCTTCTGTCAGTCGTAACCTAAATCCATGACCGACACCCCGCGCTCTGTAAACAACACCACGCGGGTATTTTTTGCCGAAGACAACCCCGACCATGCGTACCTGATACGGCGCTGCCTCGAGCCGCTCGGACTTGACTTGCATCATGCCAGCGACGGCGAAAGCGCACTCGAGCAACTGCGGCACTGGCGCGGCAGCAAACCCAATTTCGTGCTGCTCGATTTGAACCTGCCACGCATGAGCGGTCTGGAAGTCCTGAGTGCCCTTCGCGCCAACCCTCAACTCAAAAGCGTTCCAGTCGTGGTCTTCAGCACCTCAAGACTCAATTCGGACGTGGCTCGAGCTTACGAAAATGGCGCGAACAGTTTTGTGGTGAAACCCGCCAAGTTCGGGGATTTCAGGGAATTATTGATCGAGGTGGCAAATTACTGGATCAAGATCAACAACGTGGTGGAGGGAATATAGCCAGTTTTCAGCGGGAAGCCAATTCAAGGTTTACAACTCGAGTTTTAATGCTTCGAGCAGTTTCTCGAGTGCGGGAAGCAAGATGTTGTACACCGCTTGGTAATCTTCCAAACCGCCATAATACGGGTCTGGCACTTCGGTTTTCTCGAGCATTAATCTTGTTTTGTCTTGCGTGTTGGGTAGCATGTGCGCCAGGTTTGCCAGGTTGTGATGGTCGGCTGCCAAAATCAAAGCTTGCATCGGACGGGCGCACCTGTCGGGCGGCGTGTTTGAACCCTGCATCGTGAAGCTCGAGCACTTTGACGGTTTTTAGGTGCGCAGGCTCGCCTTCGTGCCAGTTGCCCGTGCCAGCCGAATCAATTTGAAATTGATGCTCGAGGTTTTGGTCGCGCAGAAGTTTGCGGAAGATGCCTTGTGCCATTGGGCTGCGGCAAATGTTGCCCGCACAGACGAACAAAATGCGTTTCACAAGCCTGAACGAATGTCAGCCAGGGTTTTGTGCTCGAAGGTAATTTCGGAAAATGTGGCGCTGCAAGATTCACCGATTGGGGCTTGCACCAAAAACCCGACTTTTGCCATTCCAAGCTCGAGCGCAAACGCCCGAATCATGTGCCAGAGTTTGGCATCGTTCGAGAAGTGAAACGCGAACCCAGTGTTGATCCTCGAGACGCGCAAATAGACACTGTGACCGTCAATAAAAACCGAGTTGCAATCGTCCGATGTGCCTTTGGTCACGACGCTGACCACCATCGGGTCTTGCTTTGGCGAATACTCGAAGCAGAGTTTTGCCCAACTGGTTTCGTGTTGGTAGACAACCAACACGCCAGCGTCAAATGTGCCTGCAAAATCCACGGTCACTCGAGCCGAAAGCGTGAAGTCTTGGTTATTCTCAAACACCAGCATTGGCGTATTGAAGCTTTTGTTGCTTGAGAGTGGGTCAACAAACAAATCGGTTTTTGCCCCAGCCACAGCGGTTAAAACGTTATCGCTGATGTTCCAATCTTGCGGCTCGAGATGCCAGGTTAAAGGCGCGGGAATCGGGGAGAGTTGAATCATGGTTTATTCTAGCGCAAGAAAAAATCTCGAGCTTTGAACTATGCTTTATTGTGGGGTATCGCTATGACTGAACCTAAAGAGCTTGATGAAAACGTGATCTCGAACAAAGAACTTGATGCTGCTTTGCTCAAGGCGTTGCCTGCACTTTCAGGCGCAAAATTTTCAAGCGACGAAGAGGCAGATGCTTATGCCGTCAAAATTGTCCGAGATGTGCGTGCTTCAAGTGCAAAAACAGAATAAAGAAAATCTCGAGCTTTTAAAGGCTCGAGATTCATATTTAAAGCGTCTTTTATCGTTCTCGAGGGTCGAGCGCATCACGCAAGGCTGCGCCCAGAAGATTCCAACTCAGGCTGAACAAAATGATGGTGATGGCTGGAAAGAACGTGATGTACCAGTACGCGAAAGGGTTGCCTGGTGGTCCTTGAATCCAACTGCGGGCGAAGTTAATCAGTTGCCCCCAATCGGCAAAACCCACGGGCAAACCCAAGCCCAGAAAACTGAGTCCAGCCGCCCCGAGTGGCACGGTTCCCAAGTCCAGCACGACCAGCACAGTCAGGGTGGTCAGGGTGTTGGGCAGGATGTGGCGAAAAATAATGCGGGCATCACCGACGCCCAATGCCCTTGCGCCGTCAATAAACTCGAGCGCTCGGGTTTTGAGGATTTCGCCACGTAAAACTCGAGCGTATCCAGCCCAGCCCGTGATCGAAAATGCAATGATGATCGTGACCAGGCTCGGTTTGAGGATGGTAATGAGCACTACGGTCAGAATCAAGCCTGGGAAGGCAAAAATCACGTCGATAAATCGCATGATCAGGTTGTCGATCCAGCCGCCGAAATATCCGGCAATTGAACCAATCACAATGCCAATAAAAACCGTGATAAATTCGACGGCGAGCGCCAGCACAAAAGCAATCCGTGTTCCCCAGACGATGCCGTACCAGACATCGTAACCGTTGCTTGTGCCCAGGGTTGCCGTGTATTTCGTGCCGTCAACATCAATCACCGATCCTGGCGGTTTGGGTTGGGGCGAGTAATCAAGACGAAAAATCTGGTAGCAACTGGTCGGCGAGGCAAACATGGCTTTCCAGAAGACGGCACCAAAAACGTTGTACACCTGGGTGCTTTGTGTGCCGTTCAGGTCTCGCAGGCAGTTGCCTTTGGGTGTGGCGATCAGCGGCGCAAAAATGGCGGTCAGTACAAAGACAATCACCATGAACAAACCCGCCACGGCGAGGCGGTTGCGTCTGAAACGGCGCACGACCCGAGAAGTCCAGAAGGTTTCGACTTTTTCCTGGCTTAATGCGCTGGCGGGGACGGGACTGGCGATGCTCATTAATCAAACCTCACTCGAGGGTCTACCAGGGTGTACATCACGTCGGCGATCAGGTTGCCAAGCACGGCAATGATTGCCGAGATCAGGGCAAAGCCCATCACGCCGGCGATGTCAAAGCGGCTGGCGGCGTCTGCCGCCCATGAGCCAATCCCTGGGTAGGCGAAAATGTATTCGGTAAACAGTGCTCCGCCCAGCAAACCTTGAATCACAAAACTGCCCAGTGTGACAATCGGCAGCAGTGCATTTCGGCGGGCGTGTTTGGAATTGACCACCGATTCGGTCAAGCCTTTGGCGCGGGCGGTGCGGATGTAATCGAGTTTCATGATCTCGAGAAAACCCGAACGCATGACCAGCACAATGTTGGCGCTGATGACGGTCGCAAGGGTAATCACAGGCATGATGAGGTGTTTGACCACATCCCAGAAGATTGCAAAATTACCTGCCAGCAGCGCGTCAATGCTGAGCATTCCGGTACGGGTCGGCACCGCGCCCGTGGAGAGCGCAATCAGGCTTTCAGTGGAGGTATTGCCAGGTCCAGGCATGATGCCAAGCTGCCCGTAAAAGAACACCAGCAACAAAATGCCCAGTACGAATGTCGGAATGCTGTAACCGATCACGGCGACCACGCGAATGACCTGATCGATCAGTTTGTCTTTGTTTAAGGCGGCGGCAGTCCCCAGCGTCACGCCGACAAAAATAATCAAGCCAGAGGCGTACAGCGCCAACTCGAGGGTGCTCGGGAAACGCTCGAGGATGGTTTGCAGCACGGGTTTTGCCGAGGCTTTGGAAAAACCCAGATCGCCGTGCAACGCCCGATCAAGCCAATGCCAGTATTGAACAAAAAATGGTTTGTCCAGACCGTTGTTGCGAATGATGATGTCAATGTTTTGCAGTTGGTGCTCGTTGGTGATGAACGCCAGCGCCCGTTCTTGCGGGGTTAAAAATTGCATCAGCCCAACAATCAACATGGTGACCGCCAAAATAACGATTGGCAACATGATTAAACGCCTGAAAATAAATTGAAACACTCGAGTTTTCCTCTTTTGTTTTGAGTTTGAAATAAAAAAATGGGCAGAATGGGTTTTCCCATTCTGCCCAAAACAACCTTACTTCGAGAGGTTCTTCCAGTACGTGCCCTGGTCGCTGCCCGAAAGCATGATGTTGTAATTGTCGGCGTCAACGCCCTTGATGCTGCTGTTGAAGACGGTGAAGCCAATACCGGCTGGCATCAGGATGTACGGTGCGAGTTCGTTGGCGCGGCGTCCGACGAGTTTGTAGAATGCGGCGCGTTTTGCGCGGTCGGTGGTGGCGCTGGCTTGGTCGATCAGCTTGTCGATGGTCGAATCGCTGAAGTTCGAGCGCCTGTGGTAGTAACCTTCGGTGTGGTAGAAGGTGCGAATAAAGTTGTCGGGATCGGCGTAATCTGGAACCCAACCGACGATAATCATGGCTTCTTTACCGGCTTGGCTGTCCTTGAGGAACTCTGACCAAGGCTTGGCGCTCAATTCCACATGGAATTTGGGATTGATCTTTTCGACGTTGGCTTTCAGGATTTCCATGGCTGCCTGAGCACCGACGCTGCCTGCACGGTAACGTGCTTGCATGACAAAACCATTCTTCCAGACTTGACCGCCGAAGGCTTTTTGGAAGTTGCCCCTGGCAAGTTCTGGGTTGTAGGTGTACGGTTTGATGGTCGGGTCGTAACCAAAGAAGCTGTCTGGCAGCAACATGGTGCGCAATGAACCCTTGCCGACCAGTTGTTCTTTGATGTATTTTTCGGGATCAAAAGCATACGAGAAACCCTTGCGAACGTTGACGTCCGAGAAGAAGTTGGCTGGAATGCCCTTGCCGTCAAGCTTGCCACTGCCCAGGTTCTCTGGGTTCTTGATGTTTTCGTTCATGAACATGCCGGTCGAAACATTGTTTGGAATGTTGTCCAAGACTTTGATGTTCGGTGAACCGACCAATTGTGAGAGCGTGGCTCGAGGTCCGGTCTCGGCGAAATCGGCATCGCCTTTTTTGATGGCTTCGATGCGGGTCGCGTTTTCTTTGACCACTTGAATCACGACGTTTTGAATCTTTGGCTTGTCGCCCCAGTAACCGTCGAAGGCTTTAAAGACCAAGGTGTTTGGGTCGCGCTTGACCATCTGGTATGCGCCCGTGCCCGAAGGCTTTTTGGACAGTTCGGAATCGCTTAAATCCTTGCCGATCCAGTCCTTCCAGGTCTTTTCCGTGCCGTCCCACTCGCCCAAGCCGATTGCCCATTTCTTGTCAACAATGCTGAGGTTGTTGGCAGCCAATTTGACCAGCAGGGCTGGGTCTGGCTTTGACATGCTCAAGACCAATTGACCTTTGCTGTTGCAACTGACGGCTTTGCTGATTCTGGCATAAGTGATTGAGGTATCATCGGCGGCGTTTGATTGAGAATTGAGGAGCGCATCCGCCAAGTACCAGATACCAGAATCGGGGTTGTTGACGACCAGGTCGCGCTCGAGGGTATATTCGGCATCGTCGCAGCTAAACGCATTGCCGCTTTGGAATTTGACGTTCTTGCGCAGGTTAAACGTGTAAGTCTTGCCATCGCCCGAAATCTTCCAATCGGTGGCGAGCGCCGGCTCAAGTTCGCTGACGCTCTTGCCCTTGTACTGCACCAAGGTTTCGTAAACGTTCTCGATCACGCCGCCCGAAGAGGTGTCATAATCCTGTTCGGGGTCAAGGGTTGGAATGTCTGCGCCCTGCATGAACACGATGGTGTTGCTTGGCACTGCCGCGAAGGCAATACCCAAACCAAGTGCGCCCAAAGCCATTAACAATCTCTTTTTCATACTCCTCCTTGTGGTGCGGTCTAGCACTTTGGAAATACACCCGTACCAAGAAAATGGTTTCTCGAGGGTGGGCAAATTTCCGTTAGGCGGTAGTTTAGCAGAAATGGCTTAAGCCATTTCAACTACGTCAAAAGTGTGACAGCTCTTTGTGCCAGAGATTTCAATTCCAAAGGGTGGCTTCAGTAACCACTCATACATGTTGTCCAAGAATGAATGCTATCCTGAGGGCACGTTAAGTGCCCCTGCCAAGACTAGAGGCAAATCTCGAGTCCATAATTTATGAAGGAATTCCCAATTTGGAGGAGTTATGCGAAAACGGTATTTGACAGCAGCGTTTGCCATTCCAGCCCTGGCAGTCTTCGCCGCGACCAGCCACGGTCAAACGGGTACGCCCGCCCCAGTGCGCGGCGGTATACTCACGGTCGCCATGAACGTCGAACCCGCACTGTTAGACCCGACCCAAGGTGCCGGCGCGGAAATCGTGCGCATGATGCACCAAAACGTGCTCGAGGGTTTGATGGGATTTTCGGACACGGGTAAGGTCATTCCAGCACTCGCGTCACAACTGCCCATCATCAGCAAAGACCGTCTCGAGTACACGATTAAACTGCGCAAAGGCGTGAAGTTTCATGATGGCAGCGCGTTTAGCGCCAGCGACGTGAAAGCCAATTTTGACCGCGCCAAAGATCCCAAATCGGGTCACACCAGCCCGACCTATTACGAAAACATTGCCAGCGTCAGCACCCCAGATGCGAACACGGTGGTTTTCAAACTGACCAAACCCAACAACGAATTCTTGTACACCCTGGCACGAGCCGAAAGCATCATCGAACCAGAAGAACTGATTGCCACCCCCGCCGGACTCGAGAAACTGAAAAACAACCCGATTGGCACCGGACCGTTCAAGCTCGGCACCTGGACCCGAGGCTCGAGCATTAAAATTGATCGCAACCCCGATTATTACATCTCGGGCTTGCCGTACCTGGACAGCGTTAATTTTAGGTTCCTGGGCGACGATCAAAACGCCAAGGTCGCTGGTTTGCGCTCGGGCGATATTGACGTGATTGGCTACAACGTGCCAGCCGAACAGGTTGCTAACCTCAAAGCCGACCCCAACATCAAAGTCTATTCCGGTCCAAGTTCTGGCGAAATCACGGTCAGTATGAACAACAAACGCAAGCCATTCGATAACCTTGACGTGCGCCGTGCGTTCACTTACGCCATGAACAAAAAAGAAATTGTGGACGGCGCGTTCTTCGGGCAAGGCACGGTCATTGGTTCGTTTAACTCGCCAGGACAACCGTATTATGTTGACCTTTCCAAAAAATATCCGTACAACCCCGAACGAGCCACAGCCTTGCTGAAAAAAGCGGGCGTGACCAACCTGAAAGTCAAGTTCACGGTCGCCAACGAATTCCCGATTGAACGCCGCACCGCCGAAGTGTACGCCGCGCAACTGGCAAAAGTCGGCGTCACCGCCGAGATCGAGCTGGTACCGTTCAACACCTGGATTCAAAAAGTCTTTTTAAACAAAGATTACGACATGACCATCATCGGGCACGCCGAAAGCTTTGACCTTGACCGTTACGCCAGGGACGGCTATTACTTCAACTGGGACAACACCAAATACAAGGCACTCTACGAGAAAGCACTTGTGACCGGCAGCGATGTCGAACGCAACCAACTCTACATTCAAATGCAGTACCTGCTGGCGGACCAAGCCCCAGGCGTTTGGGCGTTCAGTGCGCCCTACATTGCCGCGACTCGAGCCAACGTTTACGGGTGGCAGGCGATTGCGGTTTCTAACCTGAGCGTGGTGAAGGTCTTCAAGACCAAGTAAAGCTCGTTCTACCCTCATCCCCAACCCTTCTCCCAACATCGGGAGAAGGGGGTTTTATTGTTTGCTCGAGAGGCGGTTTCGCCCGTAAGGTGCGTCTTGAAACCAAGAAGCGGTTTCGCCCGTGAGGTGCGTCTTGAAACCAAGAAGCGGTTTCGCCCGTAAGGTGCGTCTTGAAACCAAGAAGCGCCGCAACGCGGTCTGGCGAAAATCAATCTCGAGACTGGCAAGAAATGGGGCATGTGACCATCTGCATTTTACCGAACAAGACACTTGCGGGCAGAGCCACAAACCATACCCGCCAGCGCGAATCTTGTTATTTGAAGGTGATCTCGAGTTCCCAACGGGCACCGCGTTTGTGGGCTTTGGTCAGGCTTGGGTCTTCACCCATTGCCAGAAGGACTTTGTTGACTTTACCCACCATGATCGGTTGGTCGGTCTTGTCTTTGGTGTCCAGCTTGCGGCTAAATTCGATCACCATGCCTTTGTCGCTCGAGCTTCCCGCCGAGGAGAGAATGTTGTCTTTGCCGCCCTCGCCGGTGTCTGGTTTTGGGGCACCGGTGGCTTTGAGCATCACCATGTCGTTTGCCATGAGTTTCCCAGCGTCAAACAAGAACATGTACATGTCCGCACCGGTTTTCTTGTCACCGGTTGGGTTAAAGCCCAGTCCCGTCCAACCCGTGCTGGGACTCTCGAGACCGAAGGTGATGGTGTCACCAACGATTTGCCAGTTGATGTTCACGCCGCTGTCGGCATGTTTGAAAACGTGAGCGTATTCTTTGGCGGCGATCTTGCCGTCCACTTTTGGAGCCGTGCCTTGTGCGCCAGCCGCAACAAATGCCGTCAGAACGAGCACACCCATGCCGAGGATCAATTTTTTCATACAACTTCCTCCTTCAAATCTTGTGGTTTTTCGAGTGGTGTCTCGAGGCTGCACAGCAGACCCGTGACCCCGATGTGCGTGAAAGCGAGGGCGGCGAGGATCGGACGGGCACCCTCAAAGGCGCCCGTGATGCCCTTCAAACTGAAGTTGATTTGCCCTTCAAAATTCCAGACGAGGTGAAAAGTGGCGCCCGTCAAACCGGTCAAAAAATTGAGCAGCATCAAAGCCATAAATGGGTAACGCACCCAATTCTCGCGCCGCCAGAACAGCATCAGCACCGTAAAAATAAAGCTTGGTACTGCCATCAAAAACGGAACGTGCGACTGCCAAGACTCGAGCCAGTGACCAAGAATCCATAAATCCAGGGTGTAAAACAGCAAACCAACCAAGATCAGACTCAAGAACACGGTCCGTAAAAGCTCGAGCGTCTGACGAGCCTCGTGATCGGTTGAGGCAGTGAACCGAGCTTGGTTGCTCGAAGGTTTCACTTTAACCTGTGTCATGCCGCTCACCGTGCCTTGTAAGCGCACAGCAAGCCCGTCAAGCCGATGTGGGTGAATGCCAGGGGTGCGAGGGCGGGTCGTGCTCCCTCGAGGGCTTTGATGGTGCTCAGAAAACGCCAGTCAATCTTGCCTTCAAAGTTGTAAATCACATGAAACGCAAAGCCCAAAAACCCAGTGATTGCCACCAGCGCCATGACGAAAACAAAACCGTTGTAAATCCAGCTCGTCTTACGGTCGTAGAGCATCAACGCCGTGAATATAAAACCTGGTACTGCCATGATGTACGGCAGTTTTGAACTGAACGAAGGCAACCAGTGACCCAAAATCGTGATCTCGAGCGGGTAAAGAACAAAACCGACCAGGTTGAACAACAAAAATGCGCTGCGGATTCCCTCGAGAATCTTTTGAGGTGGTGATTTGGCTTGCCTGAACGCGCTGAGCATGTGAACCTCCCTGAATGATCTTGGCTTGAGTTTGAACAGTCCGCATTACCAAGGCATTACCGCTTCATTTTGTTGTTCAAGAAAACCGCTCGGCATGAAAACTCCGAGCGGTTGAGGCACAGTGATTGGAATGGCTGAATGCTTACTTCAAGGCATTGATGGTGGCGAGCAGCGCCTCCCTCGAGAAACTCGGGTTGTGAACGCCGTTGCTCTTGTCATATTTGACCATCAGGTAATTCCAGGCGGCACGAACCACCAGATGCTCGGTCGGGAAAATCTGATGCCCGTCGGGTGCGGGAGCTTCGCGGAACTCGGAGATTAAACTGGTCAAAACCGTACCGTCGGAAAGTTTGACGATCAATGCCATCTGACCATGCACGGTCGTGACATCCTCGAGGCTCTGGACGGTGCGACCCGCCAATAGCAAATCAGCATCCTTGTCGGTCTGTACGTCATACGATTTCACGACGCTGAGGGTCGCCGCACTGGTCTGAACCTGTTTGAGCATGGCAATCCGCAGTTGCTCGAGCAGGTAACGCGTTGGACGGGCGACGTATTCTTTGTTCATGTCCTTGCCGTGACAAGCCTGACAGGCGGCTTGCGGCGGCTTGAAGCTGTGCGAATTTTCGGTTTCGTTGAGGCTCATGTGACAGGTGGTGCAACTGCCGTTGGTAAACTTTGCGTGCGGTGAGGTTCGATCTGTGGTGTCATTGATGAAAAAGAAATTCTTTGCCATGATCATGTCGGTCTGCGCCGCCTCGTGCGGACCGGTGTAACGCTTTGGATCGCTGGTGTCCCACTGAACCCGACCATTGCGGGTGTTGTGACACGTCATGCACAGTGCCCCATCACCCACCGCCGTGACGGCAAATCCAGACGGCAGCATGGGCGTTGAGTCCTTGAGGCGCAAGGCTTCGTTTTCGGTGTGACAGGTGGTGCAGGTGATCGGTTTGGCATCGGCTTTGGTCAAACCCAGTGACTTGAGGTACTCCACCGTGGCGGCTTTGCCATCAGGTCCTTTGATGTTACCCGGGTCGCCACGCAACAATTGCGGCAACCAAGCCCTAAAACCCTGATCGCTGTGACAGCGCCCACAGTGCGCGGCAGTCGCCTGACGTTGTTCAACGGTGGCTTCTGCCAGGGTTGTTTTGATGTTGTTATGGGCGCTCGCTTCCCATGCGGTTTGTTGCGGTGTGGTTTGCGAAAAAACTTTGAAAACACCACCAACACCGAACGACACGAAAAGAGCCAGCGCCAGACCTCGTAGGAACGTGAGCTTCATTTTGACCCTTTCTGGGATTTCACCTTGCCAGGCAAGAAAATTTGAAGTGAACCGTTCAGAACGGTAAAACAGCTCGAGCTTGGAGGACCTCGGATGTGAATCTCGAACGATGGTGATTCCATGCTTTCAACCACCTCCGCCTCGAGAACAAACGCCAAAATGCCCCACGAAAATCTTGCCCAGCCGGTATTACCAAGGCATTACCGAACCCTCGAGCGAGCGGAACGGATTCGTTCGGATCAAACCGGCAGCCCTGAGTGAAGGTTGGGCGGTCGCCGGATTTGCGGGTTGACGTTTAAACCAAACCTCGAGCTTGGATGCCTCGTAATGTGCTGGTAACGCTCAAGCCCCAGAATTCGTGGGTGGAGGCACAAAATGATCTCGAGAATCCTCATCCCGACCGATGGCACACCCTGCTCCGAACACGCCACCCACCTGGCATTCGATTTGGCAAAACGCCTTGATGCTCGGGTGCTTTTGACGCATGTTGCCGATGAACGCGGCACCAGTCGATTCAGCGAACGGCGCGGGGTGCGTCAACGATACGGCAAAGTGATGCTCGAGTATTGGGTGGACGAAGCCCAGCGCCAGGGTTTGCTTGCCAGTGACATGCTCGACTCGAGTCGCAATGTGATCGAATCGATTGTCAACATGGCAAGCAAAGAACATTGCGATCTGATCGTGATGGGGACGCACGGACGGGAAGGTATTCCAAGATTAATACAAGGCAGCGTCGCCGAAGGGGTCTTAAGAAACACGCCCCTGCCTGTGATGCTGGTGCACCACACACCGCATCCGTTCGAGCCGCTGTTTCATCGGATTCTTGTCGCGGTGGACGGCGACGAAATCAGCGACACCGCCCTTCAACATGCGACCGAACTGGCTCAGGGACTGAAAGCAACCCTGGACGTGCTTCATGTGATCCCCGATGCGGCTGCGATTTCAAAAAGTTTTGGCGGCGCAAGCCAAGATGTGCAACGTTTTGTCAACGAAGCCGAAATTGAGAGCCATGAAATGATCGCGCACGTCTGGTCACAGATTCGCAGCAGTGGTGTCGAACCAAACCGCATTGAGGTTTTTGAAACCCACTCAAACGGCGCAAAGATTCACGAGGCGATCTTGCGTCACGCCAAGCAACGCAAGATTGACCTGATCGTGATGGGCACACACACCCGCACAGGTCTGGCTCGGTTGGTCATGGGCAGCGTTGCCGAAGGCGTGGTGCATCACTCGGGTTTTCCCGTGTTGTTGGTGCGCGGACTCGAAGCTCGAGCATCTAAATCTTTAATGCCACCCGAGGAGAGCCTGATTCCAACCCTCAAACTCGAGCCTTCGGCACGCCCTCAACTTGAGCGTTGAGCAAGTCATTGCAACCTCGAGCGCTACGACTTGGGATTTATAAACCTTGAGGGTCAGTTTTTTGATCTTGGGTATCAAGCATTCACTGACGACCCTTCGCGGTGGTAACGCTACGGTAATGCTCGAGGTTCAAGCTGGGTTCTGAAGAGGAAACATTTTTACGCGGTGGCATTGGCTCATGAATCATCACGCAAGCCTCAGACTGTTAGGAAGGATTAAATCATGATTCAAAACACCCTCATCCCAATCGCCCATCGTTTGCAATGCCGCTGGGTTCCTGGAACGCTGGACAAGGTTCGGATCAGTGATCCTGCGGTTCATCAGGACATGATTCTCGAGCTGCGAGATTTTTTGGAACTGGCGAACCGCGATGCGGTCAACGCCCTGCACATGAAGGGTTTGGCACAACTCGAGTGTGATCAAAAGCAATGGAGTGTGTTGTCGGCGCTGGCAGTTTCGCCCTGGAACGATTCGTCCATCTATCTCTAAAAGCCTGTTGATGAAGGATTGTGCGGAAGAGGCAAATAGCGATTGGCTTCAAATCGTTTGCTCACTGGCTATTTGCTTCTTGACCATAAAATGCACCTTCTTGATCCTAAACATGCTTGATCCTAAACATGCACCTTCGGGCAGGATCGCTAACGGGCATGGTCGCTCACGGGCGGGATCGCTTCTTGATCCTAAACATGCACCTTCGGGCATGGTCGCCAACCGCTCAAAACGCTGCAAACCCCCAATATTTTCTCGCACAACAGACTTTCTCAATGCAGGGCGGCATTCGCGGCAATTTGCAAGGGGTCCCAGACGCTCGAGAATGGTGGCGCATACGCCAGGTTCAGGTTGACCAAATCCTCGAGCGTGCCGGCGCGGTGCAGCAGCGAAGCCACGACATCGATGCGTTTGACCGCATCGCCGTGCCCAACAATTTGTGCGCCCAACAGTTTTTCGCCTTTTGTTTCAAAGACCAGCCGCACCATCATCGGACGCTTGTCTGGGTAATAACCCGCATGATCGCTGGTGTTAATACTGATGGCTTTCGCGTCCAACCCAAGTTGAAAGGCATCGAGTTCGGATAAACCCGTCAAGCCCACCGCCACGTCAAAAACCTTGGAAATTGCCGTGCCGACCACCCCAGCAAAACCCGAGTGACCACCGGCAATGTTTGTTCCAGCGACGCGCCCTTGATGGTTTGCGGTGTTGCCGAGCGGAATGTAGGCGTGCCGTCCACTGACCAGGTGATGAACTTCGGTGACGTCGCCTGCGGCGTAAACGCCTGGCAAATTGGTCTCGAGTTGCTGGTTGACCGCGACGCTGCCAAAGGGGGTCAGTTCGACGCCAAAACTGGCTGCCAAACCCGAGTTTGGGCGCACGCCAACCGCCAGCAAGACCAGATCGGCTTCGAGTTCACCGTGCGAGGTTAATACGTGTTCGACCCTGCCATTTCCTGTAAAGCCCTTGACCTGTTCGGAGACCATCACCTCGACGCCGTGACGCTTGACTTCCGCCAGGGTCAAGGCGGCGGTGTCTGGGTCAACATTGCCCAGCAACCTGGGCAGTTGTTCGATGATCGTGACCTGCAAACCACGTTTTTGAAAGGCTTCAGCCATTTCCAGACCAATGTAACCCCCGCCGACGATCACGGCTTTGGGGTTGCTCGAGCGGTTGAAGGCGCTCAAAATCGCTTTTTGAATGGCTTCGCCGTCGGTGATGTTTCGCAGCGTAAAGATATTCTCGAGTTCAACCCCAGCAATCTGTGGTCGCAATGCCGAGGCGCCGGTGGCGATCAGGAGTTTGTCAAAAGAGGCTTTAAAAGTTTCACCCTCCAGATGATTTCGCACCTCGAGCACACGGTTTGGATAATCCACAGCGATGACCTCGTGTTGGGTCAAGGCTTGAATCCCAGCTTGGGCAAAATCTTGTGGGGTGCGGGCGATCAGCTTGTGAAAATTGCTGATGTCACCACCGATCACATACGGCAAGCCGCAAGGGGCAAAACTTATATGGTTCGAGCGTTCAAACAAGGTAATCTCGAGGTCTGGGTTGACCCGTTTGGCTTTGGCGGCAGCGCTTGTCCCGCCTGCCACACCGCCGATCACAATCAATTTCATGGTGTTAACCTCCAAGGTGCAGCATTCAACCGTCCAATTACCAAGGCGTTACGGCTGCGCCAGCATCGGCACCGCTCGAGCGTTCAAAGGTAATGCTTTGGTAATCCCTTAAACCTAAAGTTTGTGACGAAACAGGAGGATGTGATGTTCAAACGAATTTTGATTCCGATCAACCAAGAGCGCCTCAGCGAACGCGCCGCCAAGATGGGTTTGGAGTTCGCCAAGTTGCTGGGTGCTGCCGTGGTTTTCACCTATGCCCTGACCGAGAAAGTCCCCAGCGAATTTGGTCATGAGGTCATCAGACCCTGGAAGGAACGCGCACTCGAGCTTGGACTTCACTGCGAATCGCGGCTGGCAGACGCTTACACGATGAACATCGGCGATGCCATCGCGTTTGAAGCCGGCAGCGCCAATTGCGACCTGATCGTGATGGGCACCCACGCCAGGGAGGGCTTGAACCGGTTGCTGATGGGCAGCGTCGCCGAGCGCGTCTCGAGGGTTGCCAAAACTCCAGTGCTACTCTTGCAAGGTGAGGAGGGCAAACCGCCGGCTGTCATGTTCAAACGGATTCTGGTGCCCATCGACGGCAGCGAACCCTCGGTCTTGGCGCTGCAACAAGCCAAAGAGCTGGCGCTCAAGCTGGGGTCCGAAATTCATGTGACGTATGTCGTGCCAGATGTTCCGTTACCAATAGGCGACCCGATTGGCGGTTACTCGGCGTTTGATTACACCAGCCTGGCAGCCGCACTCGAGATGACTGGCAAGCAAACGCTTGAGCAGGCAGCGGGTATCCTGCAACCACTCGTGGCAAAAGTTCATCTGCATCATGCCCACGGCAACAAGGTTCAGGCTTTGATTCTCGAGACTGCCAAAGAGCAGAACGTTGATTTGATCGTCATGGGAACGCACGGTTACGGCGGTTTGAACCTCTTGTTGTTGGGCAGTGTGGCGCAAGCCGTCTCGCACCATTCGAGCGTGCCAGTCTTGCTGGTTCGTAGCCTTGGAAAAACCGTTTAGGATTTGCCGCAAAACATACCCTTTCGCCAGCCAAAACGACTAGACTTTGGACATGGCTTTTGAAGAGATTTACCGCGAAATTGTCCTCGAGCATTCCCGCAAACCACGCAACAAAGGCGTGCTCGAGGGGGCAACCTTGAAGCAAAAGGGGGTCAATGCCTCCTGCGGTGACGAGATCGAATTGCAGTTGTTGCTTGAGGGCGATGTGATCTCTCAAGCCAGATTTACGGGCGTCGGTTGTGCCATCTCGCAAGCCAGCGCCTCGTTGATGACCCTGGCGCTCGAGGGGCGCAAGGTTGCGGAGGCGCTCGCGTTGGCGCACGATTTCAGCGCCATGATTCGCGGTGAAACACCCAAAGAAACGTTGGGCGATCTGGCAGCCTTTCAAGGCGTCTCGAAACTTCACGCTCGGGTCAAGTGCGCGACCCTGCCCTGGCAGACCCTGGAGGTGGCGCTGAAGCGCTCAGGCGAAGAAGTTGCGGCAACGCTCGAGTGAGGCAATCAGGACATCCACATCTTGGGTGGTGTTGTAAATCCCAAATGAGGCTCGAGCCGTGGATTGCAGCCCGAGCGCCCGCATGGCGGGTTGGGCGCAGTGATGACCCGCCCGAACACACACGCCGTCTTCATCCAAGAAACTGGCGACATCGTGCGGATGAACACCGCTGATGTTAAAGGCAATCACCCCCGCACGGTCTTCACCCCGAGCACCATACGTCACCACGCCCTCGAGTTGGTCGAAGCGCTCGAGGGCGTACCTGGTCAAAGCCTGCTCGTGCGCTTGAACCTGCTCGAGTCCAAGGTTTAACAGGTAATCGGCAGCCGCCGCCAGACCTATCGCGTCGGCAATCGCGGGCGTGCCAGCCTCGAATTTGTTGGGTGGCTCGGCATAACTCGAGCGATCAGGAAAAACTTCTAAAATCATTTCGCCGCCACCCAAAAACGGCGGCATGGCTTTTAATAACTCGAGCCGCCCCCACAAGACGCCAATGCCCGTCGGTCCGAGCATCTTATGACCAGAGAACGCGTAAAAATCGGCGCCCAGTTCTTGCACGTTGACGTTTGTGTGCGGCGCACCCTGAGCGCCATCGATCAGGCACAACGCAGCCGCCCGATGCGCCATTTGAATGATTTGTTTGATCGGATGAATGGTGCCGAGTGCGTTTGAAATGTGCGCCACCGCGACCATCTTGACGCGTCCAGATTTGAGGAGATCGCTATAATGCCCCAAATCGAGCCGACCTTCGGGCGTGATCCGCACGGCTTTGACCGTTGCGCCGCGCAAGTTCGCCACCAAATGCCAGGGCACAAGGTTGGAATGGTGCTCGAGTTCGGTGACAATGATTTCATCGCCCGCCTGAAGGTTTGCCAAACCCCACGAGTACGCCACCAGGTTGATCGCCTCGGTGGTGTTGCGCGTGAAAATCACCTCCTCGAGATGCGGCGCGTGAATCAATTTTTGCAGGGTTTGACGGGCTGCCTCGTACAAATCGGTGGCTTCGCTCGAGAGCGTGTAAACCCCACGGTGAACATTCGCGCCGTTGTTGCGGTAATAATCGTTCATCGCCTCGATCATGACTCGCGGTTTTAAACTGGTCGCGGTGGAATCCAGGTAGACCAGACGCTTGCCGCCCATGACCCGCTCGAGCGTCGGAAAATCGGTTTTAAGCGCTTCAAAATCTCGAGCGGTTTTTAAGGTTGCGTTCATGGTACTTCCCATCTTAGACCTTAAACTCGAGCCGTAACCCCATGCCAAGAATCCAAAACCTTCAAATAATTGGCGCGTTCATAGGCGCTCGGGTCGGTCAAATGCCGATGGCTGAGGCTGCCGATGCACGACTCGAGATTTTGGTATTCGTGAGCCTCGAGTCAGGCTTGGGTTTCGCCCACCATCTGCGAGAGGCGTTTGATGCCGTGCTGTAAAAATTCGCTCGCCACGAAGCTGACTTTCGCGCCGCTCATCAAGCTTTTTAAGACATCTTGGTGCGTGTGAACCCCGCCCGTGATTGCCAGATCGAGCGGCACGCGCCCATGAAGCATTGCCACCCAACGAAGCCGCAAACGCAGTTCCTCCGAGGTGCTCAAATGCAGTACGGGCACTGCCTCAAGTCGCTCGAGGTCAATGTCTGGCTGGTAAAAGCGGTTGAACAAGACCAGCGCATCCGCCCCAGCCGAGGAAAGCTGCATGGCAAGATTGGGCAGGGCGCTGTAAAACGGCGAGCGTTTGACGGCGAGCGGAATGGACACGCTGCCGCGCACCTCGCGCACCATCTCGAGCAGCCGGTCTTCAATGTCTTTGCCGCTCAGGTTGATATCGCCTGGCAGGGTGTAGACGTTTAACTCGAGCGCATCCGCACCAGCCTGGTCGATCAGTTTGGCGTGTTCGATCCAGCCGCCCGTGGTGACGCCGTTCAGGCTGGCAACGATTGGAATTCGCGTGGCGCGTTTGGCGGCGGCAACCAGCTCGAGGTAGGCATCCGGCGAGATGTTGTACTGCTGCAAATCTGGCAGGTACGAGAGCGCCTCTGGGAAGGATTCCGAACCGTGGTTCAAGTAAAAATCGAGCGCCTGACCCTCGAGGCTGATTTGCTCCTCGAACAGGGAGTACATCACCACCGCGCTCGCACCCGCATCCTCGAGTTGCACGATGGCGTCCAAATTTTTTGAAAGTGGTGAGGCGGAAGGCACGATTGGATGCTCGAGTTTCAAGCCGAGGTAACTGGTGCTGAGGTTCATATAACGTCCTTTCAATCGTCTGCCGAGATCGCAGTTTCATGCGGGTGCGTGACCAATGCCAGCCGCTCGAGTTCTTGCCAGCGGACTTGCACCGCTTTTTGGGCTTCAAACAAGAACACCTCGGCGGCTTCGGGGTTGCTTTGCATCAAGACCTTGAAACGCATTTCGTTCTGACGGTAATCGCGCAATGGAATGCTGGGGGCTTTGCTGTCGAGCTGCATGGGTTTCTCGAGGCGCGGGTCAAAACGGTACAGCGGATAGTGACCACTGAGGACCGCCAGTTTTTGCTGGTTCATGCCCTTGGTCATGTCAATGCCGTGCGCGATGCAATGGCTGTACGCCACAATAATTGACACGCCAGGGTAAGACTCGGCTTCCTGAAAGGCTTTGACGGTTTGCGCGTCATTGCCGCCCATCGCAATTTGGGCAACATAGACGCTGCCGTATTCGATTGCCAGTTGCGCCAGGTTTTTGCGCGGTTGCGCCTTGCCGCCCGAGGCAAATTTTGCCACCGCACCGAGCGGCGTGCTCTTTGAGGCTTGACCGCCCGTGTTGGAATAGACTTCGGTGTCCAGCACCAAAATATTGACGTTCGCGCCGCTCGCCAGCACGTGATCCAAGCCGCCGTAACCGATGTCATACGCCCAACCGTCGCCGCCGACAATCCAGACGCTTTTTTGGGTCAGCGCATCCGCCAGGCTCTGCAAATCTTGCACTTCGGCTCCGTGCGAGGTGTCAAGTTTCACGGTCTCGAGTTTGGCTTTGAGCATGTCCACTCGAGCACGCTGGCATTCGATGCCTTCAAAGGAATCCTGATTGGCAGTTAAAAGTTCGTCCACCAATTGGGTGCCAATTTGATTGCGCAAGCGACCCAGCAAGTCTCTGGCGTACCTGCCCTGCTGATCGAGCGTGAACCGCATTCCCAACCCGTACTCGGCGTTGTCTTCAAACAGCGAATTGCTCCAGGCAGGACCGCGCCCGCGTTTGTTGAGCGACCAGGGCGTGGTCGGCAAATTCCCGCCGTAAATGCTCGAGCAACCCGTGGCGTTGGCAATCACGGCACGGTCACCAAACAGTTGCGAGAGCAATTTGAGGTACGGCGTTTCGCCACAACCCGCGCACGCCCCAGAAAACTCGAACAGCGGCTCGAGCAGTTGGACGTTTTTGACGTTGTTGAAATGCAGGGGGTTAAGGGTGCTTGGCTGGCGTTGCTCGAGCAACTCTGGCAGGCTCAAAAAGAAATCCCAGTTCTGGCGTTCGGTCTCGAGCAGCGGTTGGACGCCAGCCATGTTGATGGCTTTGCGCGAGGCGTTGCTCTTGTCTTTGGCGGGGCAGGCTTCGACGCACAGTTGACAACCCGTGCAATCCTCGGTGGAGACTTGAAGCGTGTACTTGCGGTTCGGGAATTCTTTCCACATCGCGGCGGCGCTCTTGAAGTTTACGGGCGCATTCTCGAGCAGTGCAGGTTCGTACACCTTGGCGCGAATCACGGCATGGGGGCAGACCAGCACACACTTGCCGCACTGAATACAGAGGTCAGATTCCCAGACGGGGACCTCATCGGCGATGCAGCGCTTCTCAAAACGCGCCGAACCGCTCGGGTAGGTGCCGTCAATCGGCATGGCGCTGACCGGCAAAAGATCGCCGCGTCCCGCGATCATCTCACCCAGCACATGCGTCACAAACAAAGGCGCTCCGCTCGAGACGCTGGGCAGCAGTTGTTTGAGGCTCGAGGTTTGCGCTGGAATGACCACCTCGAATAAGTTCGCCAAGGCGCTGTCCACGGCGGCATGGTTTTTGCTGACCACCGCCGTGCCGCGCTTGCCATACGTTTTCTCAATTGACTTTTTGATCTGCAAAATGGCTTGTTCTTTGGACAGCACGTTCGAGAGCGCAAAAAAACAGGTTTGCATGATCGTGTTGACTCGGTTTCCCATGCCCGTCTCGAGCGCCACCTTGTCGCCGTCAATCGTAAAAACCTTCAATTGTTTCTCGAGGATGGCTTGTTGCACCGGCAATGGCAGTTCGTCCCACAGGGCTTCGGGCGCAAAACGGCTGTTCAAGAGCAACGTGCCCCCAGCTTGCGCGACTTGCAGCACATCAATCCGCTCGAGAAAACCCCACTGGTGCACTGCCACGAAATTGGCGTGTTCGATCAAATACGGCGCGTGAATCTCTTGCGACCCAAAACGCAAATGCGAGACGGTTCTCGAGCCAGATTTTTTCGAGTCGTAGACAAAATAACCCTGCGCGAAAAGCTCGGTCTGTTCGCCGATGATCTTGACGGAATTCTTGTTCGCGCCGACCGTGCCGTCGCTGCCCAAACCGTAAAACACGGCACGCACCTGATCGCTTGGCTCGAGGTTGAACGCCGTGTCCACCTCGAGCGAGGTGTGGCTGACATCATCGTTGATGCCGATGGTGAAATGGTTTTTGGGATTTGTTTTTTTCAGTTCGTCAAAGACCGCTTTCGCCATTGCTGGCGTAAATTCTTTGCTCGAGAGTCCGTACCTGCCGCCAATGACTTGGGGCATGGTATTGAAATTTCGCATTCCCTCCATGACCGCCGTGACGACATCCTGATAGAGCGGCTCGCCAGCCCCGCCTGGTTCTTTGGTGCGGTCCAGCACCGCAATCTGCTGCACGGTTGGCGGCAGTGCGGCAACAAGATGCTGCACCGAAAAAGGTCTGAACAACCGCACCCGCACCACACCAACCTTCTCCCCTCGAGCTTGCAGTGCTTTCACGGTTTCCTCGAGCGTCTCCCCCGCCGAACCCATCACCACGACCACACGTTCGGCGTCGGGCGCACCAGCATAATCGAACAGGTGATAATGCCGCCCAGTCAAGACTGCCAGGCTTTCCATCGCTTTTTGCACCATGTCAGGCAGCGCCGCGTAAAACGGGTTGACGGTTTCTCGGGCTTGAAAGTACACGTCTGGATTTTGCGCCGTGCCCCGAATCATCGGACGGTCCGGCGTTAAGCCCCTGGCGCGGTGCTGACGCACCGAATGATCGGAGAGCATCGTCCGAATGTCAGAATCCTCGAGCGGTTGTATCTTGTTGATCTCGTGGGTGGTGCGAAAACCATCCAGGATGTGCATGAACGGCACCCGAGCCTCGAGCGTCGCGGCGTGCGCCACCAGTGCCAGGTCGTGCGCCTCTTGGACGCTGCCGCCGAACAACATGCCCCAACCCGTTGACCTGGCTGCCATGACATCGCTGTGATCGCCAAAAATGCTCAAGCCCTGCGCGGCGAGGCTGCGGGCGGCAATGTGAAAGACCGTCGCGGTCAACTCGCCCGCAATTTTGTACATGTTGGGAATCATCAACAGCAAGCCCTGGCTGGCGGTAAAGGTGGTGCAGAGCGAACCCGTTTGCAGAGCGCCGTGCAAGGCGCCAGCCGCGCCGCCCTCGGACTGCATTTCGGCAACCATCGGCACGCTGTCCCACAAGTTTGTCTTGCCCTCACTCGCCCATTGGTCCGCCAGTTCACCCATGCCGCTCGAGGGGGTGATTGGGTAAATGGCGATGACTTCGCTGGCTTTAAAAGCAATCAAAGCCGTGGCTTCGCTGCCGTCCATCGTGACGCGCCCTCGTTGTTTCATACGCAACCTCCGAGACTCGAGGGGCTTGAATAAAACCTCGAGCTTGATGGTTGGAGTATGCAGGGCGTGGATTACGAGGGCATTACCGACATGGCTCGAGGTGCGTGACTCAAGCCAAGACGGTCTTTGGGACTTTCCCCGTCAGGCTCAAAAACCAGCACATGAAACGATGAGCACCGTCCGAAGTTTCCCCAAACATCAAAGGACAGCCGCCGTCAATCACCAGCACACCGTGCTCACGACCATAGTTTGTTGCCACCTCGGAGACGCTGCCCGCATCAAGGGCGCGGTGCATCCAGACCATCGGGATACCCAGTTTCACCACCTCTTGCATGGTCGTCTCGGTATGCTCGGGACGCGTGCCGATCACGACTGCCTCGACCCCACCAGGGATTGCCTCGAGGTTCGGATAACATGTCAAGCCTGCAATCTCGGTGGCATTTGGGTTCACCACAAAAACCTCGTAACCTCGTTCCTGAAGGCGTTGCGCGACAGTATTGCTGCCATGACCCGAGGGTTTGCGCGAGACGCCAGTGACCGCGATTCGGCGGCAAGCCAGAAATCGCTCGGCAGCCTCCGCAACTTTTATACTTGTCATGTTCTCTTTCCTTTCAGCTCAGAATTTGTTGTTTGGCTGCTTGAAATGGACTTGCAAAAACCGTACAGGTCGAGTGAGTGTCTTGAAGATGACCCGCAAAAATCGGTGGCATTTCGCCAGTTCTGCCACAGCCCAGTTCTGCCACAACCCAGTTCTGCCACAACCCAATCTGCCTCGCAGCCATTACGGTGTCGTCACCGAGAATCGAGGCGTATCAAGACGGCTTTAAGGCTTGTTTCCATTTGGAGACAAAGCCGTGCGGCATCTGCAAACGAACCGGAATGATCTGCACTGGAATGCTCGAGCTTGCCGCGACAGCTTGCGCCACCGAACCCAAGCGAAGTCGTTCAATGCCCTCACGTCCGTGCGTGCCCATCACGATCAAATCTGCTTTTTCGGCTTGTGCCACCTCGAGAATCACGTTTGCAACCGATTTGTCATTGGCAACAACCATACGAATACCTGGCATCATCCGTGCGCTGCCGGCGAGTTCGTTCAGCCAGGATTGTTCTGACCCGAGATCGCTGTCGGGTTGTTCTGATTGAACGTGCAGCAAGGTCACGCGAGAACCCAACCACCTCGAGAGGTCAAAGGCGTATTTGCTTGCAACTTGGCTGCACAAATCATTTTGAACTGGCACAAGAATGTGTTGATACATAATCACCCCCGAAGTTGGATTTCCATCTGAATCATTTTGATGCAGACCCGTTACCGTGCCATTACGGTATTTTTTGTGCGGCGCGACAAAATAATCTGCCCGAGCGGTCACGCAGCCGAGCGGCGCTCGAGTTGTTCTTTGGGTTCGCTTTCTCAGGCGGTAAGAAAAAATCTTTGAGCAACTTGCAGCAGCCTAGAATTTGACACGATCAAACTGGCTTGGGTTTTGGTCCCTCGAGCAGCGCACAAACAACAAAACCGAGCAGCATCAAGCTCGAGATCACGCACCAAAAACACCAGGCATGAATCACGAATGCCTCGAGAAACGTAAAATACGCGTAAAAGGGCAAACCGATCATGCCAGCAAATCGCAGCGAGCCAAGCATTTGAAAACCAAACAAGACATTCGAGAACACGCCGTACAACGAAAGTGCGAACAAGCCAGAAAAGTAAGCGAAACCAAAACCCGCCACCGGCAGCCCAACCCATTTTGAATACGGGCTGGCTTGCACGACATCGCAACCAGAAATTGGACAGACCAAACTCGAGCGTCCAAGGTCGTAGCGCAAAATGTAAAACGCGACCAGCATTCCCAAGAGCGCGAACACGCTGCCGGTCATGCGCCAGACCATGCTTTGCTGGTTGGTGGCTCGAGGCTCGGGGTTTGAAGCCCCAGACATTATTTTTCCTCGAGCTTTGCCATGATCGCCTCGAAGGCTTGGACGGGCAAGGCGCCAGATACCAGAAAATCGTTGATCACAAATGATGGTGTGGCGGTTAATCCGGCGCGTTTGCCGGCGGCGACATCGGCATCGATCAGCGCTTGTGCCGATGCGCTGTTGATACATGCTCTGAGTTTTGTTCCGTTCAACCCCAATTGATTGGCGTAATCTGCAAATTGACCGAGCACCTGGGTGAGCGAACTTGATGCCCAAGCGGTTTGTGCCCTGAACAAAATGCGTTTGTAATCGCCGAACTTCCCCTGGTCTGAGGCGCAGGCGGCTGCCAGCGAGGCGACGTTGGCGTTGGCGTGTTGCGACAATGGAAAATCACGGTAGGCAAACCGCACTTTGCCGCTCGAGACGAGCTTGCTTTCAAACAAACTTTCAAACTCGGTGGCGAACATGGCGCAGGCTGGGCATTCGTAATCCGAGAATTCGACTATCGTAAACGGCGCGTTTTTGGCGCCCGTGACAAAACGCGCACCCTCCAAGGCATTGGCGCTGACCTGCACCAACTCGAGGTGCTGTGTTTGCCCTTGAAAAACATACGAAACATTTAACTTATTGGCGTTCGTGTTGACGCTCGAGACTTCGGCTTGGGGTTTGGCGTTGAAGAGCACAAAACCAAAACCAGCGACCACCAACAAGAACACCACGACCAGAAAAGCGTTGCGAAATTGATTCATCATTGACCTTTCACGGGTGTTAACCACCCTGAAACAAGCGCCGTCTTAAATGCTGGGTTATGGCTGGCACAATCGACGAAACAGAGTCTGAAGGTCAGGCATTACAAGGGTGTTACGGCTGGCGTTCCCCATCGACGGCTCGCCGCATTAACTCGAGGTTTTTCGTTTCACGCCACGCACCGCTTCGGCGGTCAATGGGTCTTGTGCCCAACTGTGCTTGGGGTATTTGATTTTCAGTTCCTTGCGCACGTTTGGATACGTGTTCTGCCAAAAACTTTGCAAATCCCCAGTCACTTGCACGGGTCGGTAGGCTGGCGAGAGCAAGTGCATCAATACTTTGACCCGCCCATCGTTGACGCTCGGGGTACTGATCCAGCCAAAAACCTCTTGCAACCTGACCGCCAGCACGGGCGCACTGCCGTCAGGGGCGTACTCGAGTTTGATTCTCGAGCCGCTCGGAACCTCAAGTTTGCTCGGGGCAAGGCGCTCGAGTTGCTGGCTTTGCTGCCAGGTCAGGATTGAATGCAGGGCATTCTCGAGCTTGATTTTTTTGAAGTCGTCTCGACTTCGCACGCCATTTAAAAATGGAGCCAGCCACAATTCAAGTGTCTCGAGCAAGGCGCTGTCGCTGACATCGGGAAGGTCTTGCCCCCAAACCTTTAAACTCGAGATTCTGGCTTGCCATTGCAGGTCTGTATCTGTCCATTCGAGCAATTTCAAACCTTCAGAACGTAGCGCCTCGCACAAGGCTTGTACCCGAGTTTCATTGGGAACATCTTTGAGCACCCGAGTCTCGAGCGTGATCTCCCCGATGCGTTGTTCGCGCTGCGCGATCAAAACGCCGTTTCTCGAGTCCCAAGCCACAACATCGCGCTCGAGTGGCGTCAAGTCTTTGGGGTCGAGCGACGCCGCCAAATAGACGCGTCCCTCCTCTGTGCCGGCGTCCATGTGCGCCACCGCAAGCCAGGTTTCATCCGCCATCAGGTCGTGTTGCGGGATTTTCACGCCGCGCCCACTGGCGAGTTTGTAACGTTCACGACTGGCTTCGCGGCGCTTGGCGATGCGTTCGGGATAGGCGAGTGCGATCAGTCGTCCGACGGTGTGGGCGGGGATTGGGCGGCTCGAGGTGTTGGGTAATTTGGATCGGTACGATGCCGCCAGTTGCTCGAGGCGTTTCAAAACCACGACATCCGCACCGCTCGAGCCTTGTTTTTGACGCCAAGCATTCAAGGCGTTCAAGCGCAATTCGGCATCCACGCCAGCGTCTCTGGGCAATGGGTCGCGTTCCTCGAGCAGCGCGGCGAGGTCGCTCGCCAGGTTTCCAAAGCCCAAATGGTGACCCTCAAGCAGCAAATGTGCCAGCCTCGGGTGTGTGCCGAACGCGTGCATTGAGCGTCCGTGCGCGGTGATGACCCCTCGCGCGGTGGCGTTCAAATCCTCGAGCAAGCTTTTGGCTTGCGCCAACGCGCCAGCGGGCGGGGCTGTGACCCATTGCAATTCGCTCGAACCCCAAGCCGCCACCTCGAGTGCCAGGGGCGCAAGATCAGCCTCGAGAATTTCAGGGTTGCGTTGCAAATTTAAGCTGGCGTGTGTGGCAGCCGTCCAAAGACGGTAACAAATGCCTGGCGCGACCCGTCCCGCCCGTCCAGCGCGTTGGTCGGCGCTGTCAACCGTAATGCGAGTCGTCTCGAGGCGCGTAAAACCTGTTCCCGCATCAAACCTCGAGACCCGAGCCAAACCGCTGTCGATCACGACCCGCACGCCCTCGATGGTCAGGCTGGTTTCGGCAATGTTGGTCGCCAGCACCACGCGCCGCTCTAACCCTGGCAGAATTGCCGCCTGTTGCGCCTCGGGTGGTAAATCTCCGTACAAGGGTCGCACCGCAACATGCTCGAGGTCGTTTAAACCCGCTTCGATGCGTTTGATTTCGTTCGCCCCAGGCAAGAACACCAGAATGTCGCCCTCATGTTGCTCGAGCGCGTGGCGAACGGTTCTTAAAACAGTTCGCAAAATGTCGTCGGGGTCCGTTGTGGCGTACTTGATTTCGACCGGAAAAGCCCGTCCGAAACTCGAGGCAACGGGTGCATTCAGCAAACTCGAAAGTTGGTCGGCATCAATCGTGGCGCTCATGATCAGCACCCTCAAGTCTTCGCGCAGGGCGGTTTGGACTTCGCGCACCAACGCCAGCGCGGTGTCGGCGTGCAAACTGCGCTCGTGAAATTCGTCAAAGATCACCAAACCCACACCCTCGAGCGTCGGATCGGACTGCACCCGCCGCGTCAAAATGCCTTCGGTCACCACCTCGAGCCGTGTGATGCTCGAGATTTTTCGGTCAAGCCGCACCTGATAACCGACGGTCTGCGCAACCGGCTGCCCCAGTTGCGCCGCCATTCTTGCCGCCACCGCCCGAGCCGCCAGACGACGCGGTTGCAGCATGATGATTTTTTGATTCGCCAACCAGCTTTGGTTTAACAACTCGAGCGGCACAACCGTGCTTTTGCCCGCACCAGGCGGTGCTGTCAAAATCACAATGCGGTTCGTCTCGAGCTTGGCGCACAATTCGGGCATGATCTCGAGCACGGGGAAGGACACGGCGCGATTGTATGACAGTTGCTGCCCAATCCCAAATCTCGAGTTTGGGCTGAACATTCTTCACACGGAATTTGTTGTTTTTGAATTTTCCGATCAGTTAGGGTAAAACCATTCAGAACACATCGGAGCGCACCATGCCAAAAAACCGACACACTTTAACGCTCGAGATTTCCAAGTCACGTTATTGGCTGCTCGAGCTTGGACTTGTGCTGTTTTGCAGCGCCTGCACGCAATCGGTCGCACCGATCACCACGTCCGAGGTCTACTCGCCAGTCACGAATTTCTCGAGCAGCTATTGTACCGACGGGGTTTTTCCAGAGCAATGGGTTTGGAATCCCGCCAATTTGCGCGAGGCGGTGCCGCAAGCCGCGACCCAAGCCGACGGGCAGCCACTCATCAAGCAAGTCCGTGCGGGCAAGGTGATTGCCAGCTATACCTCCTTTGGCGGAACAGGGGCAACCACCAGTGAAAACAACACCGATGCGCACGACACCACGGGTGGCGCATTCAGTCGAAAACCCTACACCAACTGGCAGGACGGCGATATTTTCGAGGTGTACCCCGCCGTCTACGAGGGTGAAAACCAGCAACCCTGGATTGGTCCAATGGTGGACAATTACCAGAACTTCATGGCGAACAAATTCAGCCTGCCCAAAAACATCACGATTCGCGGTATTACGGTGAATGGCAAACGCCCCGTCATTCGCAACCCCAGCACGGGCGCTTCAAACAACACGCTTGGACAGGGAATTGTTTACATCGATCAAAGCGAAAACATCACCATCGAGAACCTCGAGATTCAGGACTCGAGCGCTGGCGGCGGCATCGGCAAGGCGGGCATTTACATCAACGGCGCAAAAAACCTGACCTTGCGCGATGTGAAAATCACTGGCTTTAAAATTCATCAAGCCAATGGTATTTTCGGCACGGGCAACAACACGGGTACGTTAAAACTCGAGCGGGTCGAACTGGATTCCAACGGTGGCAGCGGCGGACCCGAGCACAACGCCTACATCAACGCCAGCAACACCGACCCGAATTTTACGGTCTACATGACCGGTTCCTGGACGCACGGCGCGTATTACGGGCATCTGTTCAAATCTCGGGCGCAAGTCAATGTCTTCGAGGGCAATTACTTCATGGGTTCGCGCTGGGACGGCACGACCCAGACCGAGAATTACCTGGCAGATTTTCCAAACGGCGGGCGTGTGACCTTGCGCAACAATATTTTTGTCAAAAACCGTTCTGGCGACAACTCCAATGCCATGTCGGTCACCTATGCGATGGAGGGCGTGAATGACGCTCGAGTGCTGGGTTTGGACATTGAGCACAACACCTTCGTCAGTCTGGATCGCACCTACGACGCAAGCCACCCGATTTACCCGATGCAGTTTTATTACCCAGCGCAAATCCCTGGCGGTGCGGGTTTTCCTGTCAGCAACAGCAACACTGTCATTGCGCACAACGTTTTTGTCGGCTACTGCCAGCAACACCAGGCTTTCATGGATTTCAGGGGCGACAACCCGCTCGAGTTAAACTTTAACCAGATCGACCAAAGCTTCAGGCTGCGCGATGCCGGCGCGTCTGGCGGCAACCCCAGCATCAAAGGCACGCTCGAGTACGCGCATCCGCTCAAAAACACTGCCCGAACCACCTCACTGCCTGGCGCTCGAGATTAGTCTCGACAGCAGGTACATTAGAGACTTTGCCACTCCAAAATGGCTAAAAGTTGACTCGGGCGGGTCAAACCTGTCAAACTACACATTGTGATGATGAAACGTGTTCTCAAGGGATTGGCGCTGGCAGCAATGGTTGGGCTGGGTGTCAGCATCGGTGTTGACTTTCAACCTGTGCAATGGGGCGCGGTTGGATTGCGTATCGACCCAATTGACAAAACCACCTCGGCATTCAAGATCGTTGGTGCAGACAATATTGTCAAACGCACCATCGTTGGGCAGGACTTCCAAGCCTACTTTGTCGAAATGACCGGACAACAACCCGAAGAACTCTGGGTTCGCGCCTTCACCCAAAAAGGCGGCGCCGCCACCGATTACTTTTTCACCCTCGAGGGTGGCTTAAGAAACATTGGTGTGATTGACGGTAAAGGTTCGGGCGTGACCGCGCTCGAGGATTTGGACGAGGACGGCAAAGCCGAAGTCGTGATGTTCGGCACGCCGCTCACCTTCATGCTCGGTTTGAAACAATCGCAAAGCCCATTTTTGACCAGCATTTTGTCTTGGGACAAGTTGCGTTTTTATGACGCCACCGCCAAATTCCCCAAACGTGTACGCACCACCATTTTGTTCCACTTTTACGATTTCTTGCGTGCAGTGGAGCAAAACGATGTCGAAGCCCAAAAAGCCTCAGCCCTTGGCTATTACGCCAACTCCTTGCAAATTGGTGAGGGTCGGATTGCCAAAGCCTGGTTGATGCGCAACGCGCCAAAAGACTTGCGCCGTTGGTTGCTCGACAACGAATCACGCATGGTCAACACGTTTTACACCTACCCTGGCTGCCGTGTGACCATCACCCAAACCCGCGAGTTGCCAATTGATTTCCCAAGCTGCACCAAAGAGGGTCGCTAAACTTTCCTCGAGTTTTAAAACCAAAACCGCCAACCTTAAAAAGTTGGCGGTTTTTTGTGGCTCGAACGGCAGGGTCGAACAGCAGGGCGCGGCAAGCAGCGCCCCTACTTCTCTCGGCTCGAGGTGACGGTGTGAATCAAAATCGCGGCGGCAACGCTGGCGTTCAAACTCTTCACTTTGCCTTTTAAGGGTATGCTCACCAGTTCGTCGCATTTTTCACGGACCAGCCTGCGCAAGCCGTCTCCCTCAGAACCAATCACCAATGCCAGAGGTCGGTTGTAATCGAGTTGCTCGAGTTGCGCTGTGGCTTCCCCTGCCGCGCCGTAGACCCAAACACCATCCTCTTTGAGTTCGTCGATCAAACGCGGCAGGTTTTTCACCTGAACCACCGGAAGGTGCGCGGTTGCCCCCGCCGCCGTCTTCACCACCACCGGCGAGAGCGGCGCACTGCGGCGCTCCTCAATCACCACACCGTGCGCCCCGAGGGCTTCGGCGCTGCGAATGATCGCCCCAAAATTGTGCGGGTCGGTGATACCATCGAGCAGTACCAAAAACAAATCCTCATGCCGGCTGGCGGCAAGCTCGAGCGCATCGTCAAGTTCGGCAAAATCGGTGTCGGGAATCTCGGCAATCACGCCCTGATGGTTGGTGGTCTTGACCGCGCGGTCCAGTTCGATTCGGGCGTACCACTCGAGTTCCACCCCGCTTTCAAAGGCAGCAGCCTCGAGTTCTTTGGTAAATTTGGCTTCGATGCCGTTCGCCACGAACAAGCGTTCGACTTGGTTGTCGCGCAGTGCCTCGAGTACAGGGTTTCGACCATAAATAAGCATGACGGGCATTGTACAGCACTTTTCAAAAAGCTTGACCCATTTTGCCCTTAAAAAACTGTATGTGACGAACGTAGAAAACTTTATCAAGCTTTTTGCGAGCTATGCGAGGAAAACAAACAGAGACTTGCCTAACAGTGAAGGCGCGAAGCGCTGCAACAAATAGGCAAGTCTCTGTAGCCGTCACGAAAAATTTAAAACTCGAGATGTTAACGGTTTGCGGCTGTGCCAATCGTTTCACCGGTTGCCGCATTGACAACTCGGACGCTGGTGAACCTCGAGCCACCCGAAATCTGAATGCTCGAGAATGGGCTGGTGATGACTTGGGTGGTGATTGCGCCCGCCCCTGGTTGCCTGAGGTTGGCATCGACCACCAGGGTTTGACCCTCGAGTTTGGCGCTGGCGAGGACAATGCTGTAACCGCCGGTTGATCGTTGCCCGAGGAAAACAGTCAGGACTTTGTTGCGCCCAAAATCAATGCTTGGCGCACTCGGCACGGGGACAAAATTGCCGTTCATGATCTTCCAAGTTTCAACAAAGCTTTGTTGGTTGCTGTCCAGGCGCACCAAACTCGAGTTGCCACCGTAAGTCGAGTTCGTGCCTGTCAATAAGGCTTTAAGCTCGAGCGGTTGGTTGTTGGCGAAACCACCCAAAAGGTCAACTGGAACGTCCACTTGCACGTACAGGGCGGTCATGTCGTAACGGTCTGGACGGGGGTCGAGCTTGGCAACATCGTCTGGAATGTTGGGGAAGGTCAATAAACCGATTGCCAAAGCTCTATTGTTGTACTTGGTTTGCAAGTAACCCGCCAGCGCATCGGCTTCGGGGTCTGAGAGTTTGCCCAGTCCGCGCAAGCCTTGGCGCTCGGTTTTTGGCAGGCGCAATTTGGTGTTCTCCTCGAGACTGCCACCGACATCGAACCAGGTTTTGCCGTCAAAGTACACGACTTTTTCGACTGGGTCGCGGGTCAGGACGCTCAGTTCGTTGGAAAGTGGAATCGTGGCGAGGGCAAAGACTTCTCGAGAGGCTTTGGGAACCAGTTGCAGGGTCGGTTTGCCGTCCACCGCCAAGGCGCCTGGTACCGCGAACGCACCCACCACCGCATCGTTGGTCAAGGTGTGCTTGACGCCGTCGAGGGTCGTGTGGCGTCCCTCTTTGGCTTCGCCGTAAAAAATAAGATGTCGTTCTTGAATGCCGTACAGAATCACATCCGAAACGTTGTATTTCGCGGATGGAAACATTGAACAGGCATTTCCAAGAAAAGTCAGCAAAACGGCAAGAATTGGTAGTCGCATACTTTACACTTTAGCCCACCAAGTGATGAAGCTGTGAACCTCGAGTGAAGAAAAGTTAAGAAGTCATGACCCGGGTGGCAAATTGCAACAGTCGTTTGGCGCGGTCCCAACGCCCAAGTTTGATGATTCGCCAAACCCATTCGATTTTCAGGTTGATCGCCCAATCTGGGGCGCGTTCGACCGTTCCAGCCAGCACGTCGATGGTGCCACCGACCGAAATACTGATTTTGGCGGGTCGAAATTCAAAATTAAACAATTCTTGGCGCGGTGCGCCCAAACCCGTCAACAGCACATCGGCTCGGGATTCCCGAATGTTCTGGGCGATGGCGGCGCGTTCTTCGGCTTTGAAGTAACCGTCTTGAACGCCAGCAATTTGAATGCCGTACTTTTGGGCGCAATTTTTGGCGGCAACTTCTGCCACTCCAGGTTTCGCGCCCAGAAAATACACCCGCAAGTTCTGTCCCTCGAGTTTCATCAGGTCTTGCACGATGTCCACGCCGGTCGCGCGACCAGAGATAATTTTGCCTGCACGTTTTGCTGCCCAGAGCATTCCAACCCCGTCTGGTGTGCTCAAATCCACACCCAGAATGGCGTCGCGCAGTTTGGGGTCGGTTTCGGCTTGGACACAAATTTCTGGGTTTAAAGTGATCACGGTGCGTCTGGCTTCTTCGTCTTTCAGCCATTCACGCAGAATCTCGAGCGTGGCGGGTAAATCGACCAGATCGAGCGGGAGTTTGAGGATGTTGATTCGATCTATCATGGCTCGAGTTTACTATGGGATTTCACGACACTCGAGCTTCAGGATCGCTTGGCTGGGTTATCATGCGGCATGTCATTCCAAGCGTATTTGGACACCGTCAAAGCCAAAACGGGCAAAACACCCGCCGATTTCGCCAAGCTTGCTCTTGATAAAGGACTGACCAAACACGGCGAACTGGTCGCATGGCTGAAAAGCGATTTTGAACTCGGGCATGGGCACGCCAACGCCATCGTGAATGTGCTCTTAAAATCCGAATCTCGAGCCGCCAGCCCTGACGACAAACTCGAGAAGCTTTTCTCGGGCAAGAAAGTGGTCTGGCTTGAACCTGTGAAAACACTGATCTCGAGGGTTCAAGAATTTGGCACGGGCATTGAAGCCCTGCCCAACGAAACATATGTCAACATTTTGGTTGGCAAGAAAAAAATGGCAATTGTTCAACCCTCGAGCACGGAGCGGCTCGATGTTGGCATCAAACTGAAAGGCGTAATGCCAGAAGGTCGGCTCGAAGCTTCAGGCAGTTGGAACAGCATGGTCACGCACCGGGTACGGGTTACTGACGCCAAAGAAATTGATGCGCAACTGCTCGGCTGGCTCGAGCAAGCTTATGACCTTGCGAAATAAGCTGGACTTGCCACTACTTGCGAGCCGCACGCCACTGTCCCTCGAGAAGACCGTAGCGTTTGTGACTGACGAAGTGGTCGTACAACCATTCGGTTTCTCGAGCCGTACCCTCGAGCGTGAAACCGAGGCGTTCTGGAATCGCGCAGCTTTTAAAGTTTTCGCTGGCGCAAGCCAGTTCGATGCGGTGCAATTTTAAATCTTCAAAGCAATGCTCGAGAATTGCGGCACAGGCTTTGGTCATGATGCCCTGACCGGTGAATTCCTGTGCTAGCCAGTAACCAATTTCGGTTTTCCTCGAGTTGTGATTGATGTAATGTAAGCCAATGGTGCCCGCCAGCACGCCTTCAAACCAGATGCCAGCATCAAAACCGTTGCCAAGTGAAAATCGCTCGAGCGAACGGCGCACGAATCCTCGAGAGTCCTCTTCGCTGGTGTTCCAATCCAGCCAGGGCATCCACTCGCGCAAATGCGCACGGTTGCGGTCGATCAATCTGAAAAGTTCAAGGGCGTGACGTTCCTCGAGCAAAGCCAAATGCAGACCCGCCCCCAAGTCTTTGTTGAACATCACAGCACCTCGGTTTGGACTTCGGGCAGAATCTCGAGAATACGATCTGTGGTGCACAGTTGCGTGCCGGCGATGGTGGCGGTCGCCGTGCCAGATGCCACGCCAAATTTCAATGCCTCAAGCGGGCTTGAACCCTCGGCGAGTTTGACCAGCAAACCCGCCAGGAAACTGTCTCCCGCGCCCACCGCGCTGGCAACCTGAATTGTTGGTGGAATGGCAAGAAATGCTTGGTCGCTGGTGATGTACAACGCGCCCTGGGCACCGAGGCTTGCCGCGACCACCGTGACGCCCGCCTGAATCATTTCTCGGCTGGCGGCAATCACATCGCCCATGTCGGGCAGTTCACGTCCGACAAAACGCATCAACTCGTGCTTGTTGGGTTTGACCAGGTACGCGCCGGTGCGAATGCCACGCTCGAGTTCCGCACCGTCCGCATCGACCACGGTTTTGATGCCGCGTTTTTTGGCTTCGATCAACATTTTCGCGTAAAAATTATCGGGCACACCCGCCAACCTCGAGCCGCTGGCGAGCAAAAAATCGGGTTCGCGCAAACAAAAAACACTTTTCCAGAGCGATTCGACCTCGCGCAACGTGGCGTTTGGTCCTGGGGCGGACACCCGAATTTGATGACCTTCCTTGTCTTGCAAGATCGGATTGGTGCGCGTCACACCTTCCACCGGCGTAAACCAGGTGTTGACGCCCTCAGCCTCGAGCAGTTGCGTGACTTCCAGACCGGTGGTGCCCGCAATAAAACCGAGCGCCACGTTTTCGTGCTTCAAACGCGTTGCCACCCGCGCCACATTGATTCCCTTGCCGCCAGGCGAACGGTAGACCGTGTGCGCACGGGTCGTGTCGTCTTGCAAAAAAGCATCGACAATATACGTGAGATCGAGTGTGGGGTTGAGGGTCAGCGTGTGAATCACGCTTTAAGTTTAGCGCTAAAGTACAGCTTGATGCGAACCTCGAGTGCTGGGATGATTCGAGTCAGAAACCCAGGCTGACCTCGTCAAAATGGCGTATTGATTGCCCAGCCAATTTGGGTTAGTTTGTGTCAAGACGTGTTTGGCACGTTGCTTTTAGCAAGAACACTTGGTTTTGATTTTGGTGTGACGCCGTGTGACGTTCGTGTGACGCTGAATCGGTACACTAATCCCAAGTCCAAAACGGCAAACCAAATAAAAACACTCAAAAGCAATCGGAGGGAATCACCATGAAACGTACCAATTACATGAAACGCGCCGCTCAACGCTTCCTCACCGGCACAAAGTTCCGCACCCCTGTCGAAGCCGTCGAAGCCGGTTTGAAAAGCCTTGGTGAATGGGCAGATATTCTGCAAGAAGAACGCGAACTCGAGGTCAGCAACGGTGAAAGCCGCCGCCAGAACCGCGTCCGTCCAATGCCACGCACAACAACCAACGCTGCAAACTAAAGTTGCTTTCGACCCACACCTCGAGCCTCCCAGACCTCGAGGTGTTTTCATGCCTGCTAGAATAAAGCGTGATTAAAGCTTTTTTCTTCGACATGGACGGCACGATTCTCGAGGGTGTAAGCGACGGACTGCCCGAATTCAAACAAACCTGGGGCATCGCCGCCGATCAACTGGTCGTGCCAAACCTGCCGCGCCTGCCCGATGCCGCCCGAACAGCCTTTATGCAACTCGAGGAACGGGTTGCCGCCGAAAGCATTTTGCGCGACGGCGTGATTGAATTGCTGCTCGAGTTAAAAGAGAAAAAAATTCACAGTGCGCTCTTGACCAACAACTCGAGCCTGAGCGCTCAAACCGTGACGAAAAAACACCAGATTTCGTTTGACCTCACCCTAGCTCGGGACACCGCCAGCGCCATGAAACCCGCCCCAGACATGCTGCACCGGGCGTTAAAACATTTCAACCTCGAGACGCACAATGCCGTCATGATCGGCGATACGCGTCACGATGTCGGCGCGGCTCGAGCGGCAGGACTGCGCTGCTATCTGATAAGTGAGCCTTGGAATCTTGATCTCGAGGATGAGAACACCAGGCGCGTTGAGGGTATTTCTGGACTGCGGAAGGCGATTCAAGCCCATCACGGATTTTAACGGGGCGTGGCAAGACAGGGCGCTAATAATCTCGGTCAAACGCGAGCGGAAAAACGCCAGTGAACAACCTCGACCACGCGAGGCGAGGTTGTCCCCACTCGAGTCGAATGCCTGGTAGGTGTGGCGCAAAATACTGATCAAAAAGCGCTTGAGCCAGCGGCGTGATTCGGGCTGTGATCTCGGCTTCGGCAATCGGTTTTAGCTTCCCCAACTCGAACGGACTGGGATTCTCGAGTTTAACCCGCACTTCGGAACGCACTTTGGTTTGGTACAACCAATCGTCCACCAACCTCGAGAAGACCGCTTCGGCTTGTATCACCGTGTCTTGGGCGTGAAGCGCAATCACCCCCGAGGCAATCGAACTGCCCAGCGTGTTGCCTGCCGTGTTCCACGCGGCAAAACCTGCCAGCTTACTGACATCGGTGCGGTCAAGCAGCATGGTTACAAAACGCGATTCTGCACCGTTGGCATAGGCGACATCGGCAACCGTCACGGGTTTGGAATGCGCCAGGTCATCGACGATTCGATCAAGAAATTCTGGCAGGTTTCTGGCGGCGGTATCAACAACCTCAAAATTGGGTTCACGGTGCGATTGCTTCACGGCTGGCGCGTTAACCGCCAAAATCAAATCTGCCAAGTCGGGACTCGAGACTGGCACACAACCCGCCGCGCGAAGATGCGCTTTGACCAGTTCTCCGAGCGGACGGTCTTCATAGAGCATGATTGCCTGTTCCGCAAGGACTGAGGGGTAACGCACGAACACCGCTGGTTTCTCGCCAGGATGGTTGACCAAGGCTCGAGCCAGCAAGACCGCCGCAACCTCGTCCGCGCCAGGGTAAACATCCGCTTTGTCCCAAACATTCAAGGCATCAATTTTTGCCTCGAGCCGCCGCCGGTCACGTGCCGCCAAACCATAAACCGTGGTGTCATCCAAGGTCAAGCACAGATGCTCGAGTGTTCCGTCTGCCAGCATTTCGATGGCGCGTTGATGAATCGCATGGTTGCGTTCTCGGGTGTCCAACCAGTCTTTCAAAATCTCAGGTGGAATTGCCGCTCGAGCCTCCTCGAGATTGGCTGCATCCTGCCCGCGTTCAACCCGATCCGTCCACTCGGAAACCAGCCGCAACCCAGCGCCCCACTGCCCGTAATACGGTTTTTCCTCGAGCGGATCATCATCGTGACCCACGCGCACGATCACGCCATAAGCCAAAATTCGCAGGGCAGGATTGATGGTTTTGAGTTTCTTCAAAACCTCGAGTCTGGACAGTGCAACCTCGAGCGAATCCGAGACGCGCCGAGCCGGAATCATGCCACCCAAACACAGTGTCTCGAGCGTGATGATCGCCACATCAGATGTTTTGGCATTCTCGAGCAACCAGTTTGCAATCGCTGCCGTATCACCAGGAATGTTTAAATTGTTCAGCATCTCGAGCGGTGGCGAAATCATCTCCACACCCGCCACTCGAGCCAACTGATGCGGCAACTCGAGGGTTGGCGGACGGGTGTCGCAGGGAACGAACAAGACTTTCATGACATTAAGAATACCCGAGGTTTCAAGATTGCTTCATAAGTCGTTCCTCGAGTTTTGCTTTCACTTCTTCCCATTCCGAATCCAGAATACTGAACACCACACTGTCCCGCACAAAACCATCGGGTCGCGTTTGGTACTTTCGCAGCACTCCTTCGCGGGTTGCCCCCAGTTTCTCGAGCGCCCTGATTGACCTTTCGTTTCGCGCATCGGCTTTAAACTGCACCCGAACCGCACCCAAGACCGAAAACGCGTGCTCGAGCAATAAGAACTTGCTTTCGGGGTTGCAAAACCCACCCTGAAATTTGGGAACGATCATCGTGCCAATCTCCAAAGATTTGTGGCTGGGGCGAATGTCGGAATACGAGATTCTTCCTGCAACATCGCTCGAGCCTTGAATGCAGATCGCAAAATTGATGCGGTTCGGTTCGCTGTTCAGCATCTCAATGTAAGCTTGCATCGCCGCCAAACTCTTGTCCTTGGGTGCTCCTCGAGACAAGTACGTTGCCACAATCGGGTCGTAATGTTCCCGCATGGCATTCGCGTGCGACTGGGTTAAAGGCTCGAGCCTGACAAACCGCCCCTCGAGCGTGATGGGTTCAATCCAATGGCTCATTTCTTTCTCTTGTTTCTCGAGCGTTTTTTATATGCCTCGCCGCGTTTCTCGAGCAACGTGACATCAATAATTCTGCCGTCAAGATTGAAATAAACGCGCCAATCTCCAACCCTTAGACGGTATCGTCCCGTATAAGCATCACCAATGTCTTTAACATCTCCAATGCCCAGTTGTGCCATGCGTTCTAAAGATTCTACGAGACGAACAGCATCTTCATCGGACATGTGGTTCAGTTGTTTTTGTACACTACGACGAATCTCGAGTTGATACGGCGCAATTTCAGGACGCATTCTGTTGTGACTTTCGCAACCTCATGGCTTCTCGCAATGAGATTCTAGGTTCAGTTTCAGCTTGTTTGATTTTTTCAAGGGTTTCTTTGGAAACACTTCCTTTTGGTAATTTCGGTGCATTCCTAAGCAAAGCCTCGAAAGGGTGTTCTGGCACAAGCTCTTGTACCATTAGCTCTAAGGCTTTGGCACGGTTGCGAATGCCATGTTGAGCACGGTAACGATCTACAGCACGAAGCACACTTTCGGGTAATGCCCTGGCAAGGTCAGTCATGACAGAATTCTAGTCCTTTTTTGGTTTTACTTCACGCGTTCTCGAGCTTCTCGAGGTTGAAGGCTTTGTGAATCGCCCTCACGGTGCGCACCGTGTCCACGTCTTCTATCGCAAACGAAATGTTGGTTTCGCTCGAGCCTTGGGAAATCATGTCGAGGTTGACGCCCTCGAGTGCGACAGCGGTGAAGAGCTTGGCGGCAACACCTTTCGCGCCGCGCATCCCTTCGCCCACCACGGCAACAATGGCGATGCCTTCCCAGTATTCGATGGTTTTGACCAGATCGCTGTTCTCAAATTGGGCTTGCAGCGCGTCAAAAGCGCGTTTGACATCAGATTGCTGCACGACCAAGGAAATGTTCGCCATGCTCGAGCTTTGCGAAATCATCAAGACATTGACGCTTTTTTCGGTCAGGACATCAAAAATTTTACTGACCACCTCTGGCACGCCGACCATGCCCGCGCCGGAAATATCCAGAATCGCGGCGCTGCGAATGGCGGTCACGGCTTTCACGACGTTCTTGATCGGCTTGGATTCGGCGGTCACCAGCGTGCCTGGAAAGCTCGGGTCGGCGGCACTTTTCACGCGCAACGGAATATTCTTGTCTTGCAACGGCGTGACCGCCAAAGGATGCAGGACTTTCGCGCCAAAGTACGCCATCTCCATGATCTCGAGGTAAGAAAGTTGCTCGAGGTTTTGGGCTTCTGGCACGATGCGCGGGTCGGTGGTCATGACGCCGTCCACGTCTTTCCAAGTCCAAACTTCGCTGGCATTAAGCGCCGCGCCCAGAATGGTCGCTGTGTAATCGCTGCCGCCGCGCCCGAGCGTGGTGATGACCCCCTTCACGGTTTCTCCGATGAACCCCGTGACCACAGGGGTGATGCCACCTTCAAAAAGTTGCTCGAGCCGTTCTGGAATGCGGGTGTACGCCTCGGGGAGCGGACGGGCGTTGCCAAAATTATTGTTGGTCACCAAACCCGCTTGCCCGCCCGTCAAGTCTTGCGCCTTGACGCCCAACGCCTCGAGCGCGGCTGCCATCAAGGGCGCACTCAGGCGCTCGCCAAAGGAGACGATCAAATCTTTGGAACGCAACGATAATTCGCGCAGCAAGTAAATGCCGTGAACCGTCTGGCTTAAGGATTCCAGCATCTCGAGCAATTTTTTGTTACCGCTCGAGCCGTCATCAGCGCCCAATTCTTTGGCGGTGCTGATGTGCCTGGTTTTGATCAACTCAATTTCGGCGTTCGCAAACTCGAGTTCGCCCTGTTCGGCGCTGCTGGCAATTTTGAGAAGTTGGTCGGTCACGCCGCTCATGGCGCTTGGCACGACCGCCACTTTGGTTCCAGTGTTGGCAGTCGCAGCGACCAAGGATGCGGAGTGCTGAATGGCGGTTGTGGAACCCATTAATGTTCCACCAAATTTCATCACGATCATGCAAAATCCTCCAAAATAAACGCTTATAACCTGCTAAACTTATTTTATGACGTATCTCGAGAAAGCAGTCAATTCTGAAACTTTGGCGCGTATTGATTTGTTCCGCAAACAACGCGGTATTCGCACTCGAAAACAAGCACTCGAGATGCTGGTATTGGAAGCTGTTTTGCCGCAAGAACATCCTTTGACCATCAAATTACGCAACGCTCCAAAAGCCCCAAAAGGCAGTGTTTCACCAGAAATTGTTGAGCAGATACTGCAAATTCGTGCTGATCGGGCAAACAAAAAAGAAATCTTTACATCGCTTGAAATATTGAAAGAAAAAACCTTACGCAGACAACGTGAGCGTTCGTCCTGAATTTGCACCATATACAATCATTACAAGTAAAACCTTTGATAAGCAGCTTGGCAAACTCTCTTCAGCAAATGCAATTCGCATTTTAAACTCACTTGAGGCTCTTGGTCTTACAGCAGTTGGCGACATTGTGAACGTTGGTGCTCACTTACCAGGAGCATTTCGATTGCGGGTTGGCGATTTACGTGTGTATTTTGACGTTGAGGATCAAACGATTGTTGTGAACATGCTCGAGAAACGCGGCGAGGCATACAAAAGAAAATCTCGAAATCGTTAAACCTACTCGAGAATATGGGCAATGTGGTGCTTGAGATGCCCCACATAATCGACCATCACAAACTCGAGCGCGATGGGTTCACCGCCGCCGATGCTGCACGGAGTTTGCAAAAATTCGGGCGAAACATGTTTCATGACGTGCAAAACCTGCTGGTTTAAACTTTTCCACAAGCGCACCAACTCGCCCCAAACCCTGGTTTGGTACTCGCCCACTGCTACCCACTCGTTTTGGTTGTAACCCGCAATTTTGAGCACGGCAGCATCGAGGTGCGCCGGAATTTGCGCCCGCACAAAACGCTGGTGGTTGTTCAGGGCGCTGTCGATCAAATGACCCAACTCTTGCTTTTTGCTCCATTTGCCGTCCTCGCCCGCTTTTTGCGTGTCGATGTACGGCAGGGCAATCAATTCGCCTTCAAACTTCAAGGCGAACTCGAGTTCGAGAATGGCATTCTCGAGCGTGGCGGTTTTGAGTAAGTGCGAGTACGGGGTTTTCAACATGGGTTCACCTCGAGAGACTGGGATTGCAGAGGGCAAGTAAAATTTTAAGACTTGAGTAAGTTTTTTTCCTGCATGTATTCAGCAATTTGCACGGCGTTTAAAGCCGCACCTTTCAAAAGTTGGTCGCCCGCCACAAAAATATCCAGCCCACCATCAAAAACTTCACTCGAGCGAATCCGTCCAACTTCAACATCGTACTTGCCACTGGCGGTCAAGGGCATTGGGTACAAGTTCTGGCTTGGGTCATCGCGGACTTCAACCCCTGGCGCCGTCTCGAGCAAAGCGCGAACATCACTCGGGTTGGCTGGTCTTTCAAGCTCGAGCGTGATCGCTTCAGAGTGCGTGCGCAGGGTTGGGATGCGCACGGCGGTACACGAGATTTTGATGTCGTTCGCCCGCATGATCTTGCGGGTTTCCCAGGCGACCTTCATTTCTTCTTTGGTGTAACCGTTGTCCTGGAAGCTATCGATGTGCGGAATCACATTAAAGACGATGCTGTGCGCGAAGACGTTGTTCTCGACTGGCTTGCCCTCGAGCGAGTTGCGGGTTTGCTCGAGCAGTTCGCCCATGCCTTTTGCACCCGCGCCGCTGGTGGCTTGGTAGGTGCTGATGATGGCGCGTTTGATGCCGTAAGCCTTGTGAATCGGGTTTAACGCCATGACCGCAATGGCGGTCGTGCAGTTCGGGTTGGCGACAATCCCGCCCTTCGCCCAGTTTTTCTCGAGCAGCACATCGCCGTTGATTTCTGGAACGACCAGTGGAATTTCGGGGTCGTAGCGAAAGGCGCTCGAGTTGTCAATCACGACCGCGCCAGCCGCCGCCCAAATTGGGGCTTGGGATTTGCTGATGCTGCCGCCCGCACTCGCCAGAATCACATCGGCGTCAATTGCGCCCTCGGGCATGACTTCAACGGTCAACGGCTTCCCTTTAAACTCGAGTTTCGTTCCCGCGCTGCGCGGGCTGGCGTAAAGCCTTAACTCCGAGAATTTGAGGTTGGAACGCTCGAGCACCCTGAGCAATTCGTGACCGACCGCGCCGCTGGCTCCAACAATCGCTAATTTCATGGTTTCCGTCCTTTGCTGTTCACGCATTGTAACCAATAAAAAACCCGCCCTGGCAGGCGAGTAAAAGCGACAAACCCTTTGGGGTCTGCCGCCTAAATAGTCGTGGTGGTGAACACGTGCTTCATCTGGAATTAAATTAGCATTTCAACAGGGGTGTGTCAATTTTCCAGTACTGTCTCGTCCAGCGCATCAGGCTCGAGCCAAGCAATCAACGAGGTTGGCAGTCCAAGCGCGATGGCGGCGATTGAAAGAATAAAAACTTGCGTCTCGAGTTTGAAGAAATCTTTGACCCGCATCACTGGCTCGTTTGGGTCTTGTTTGATGAGGTATCCGATGGTTGCGCCAAGAACTGCACCGAGCACGCCAGCCATCGTCCAGTAGGCAATGCGGTGGGCGTGATCGCGCAGTGCCCGTTCGCGTTCGTCGGTGATGAGGTTGGTGGAGTTTGATAAATTGCGCGTGGCAAATTGCAAGACGATGCCCAAAATGCTGCTGACCATCAATGCCGCCAATGCCAGATAACCCAGTTTCGCCAACGACAACACGGTTGCGGTAACCAGAAAAACGCTGCCAATGACGGTCAATACCCGACGGTTGCGGCGTACCCTGAGCGGTTTGATCGGTATGGGAAACGGATTTTTAATCTCTTGATTCATTCTCATCAGGGCATCCTTTCAAGGCTCGAGGTCAGGGATTGGCTCGGGTTGAGTCCATGCCATGACGCAGGTTGGCATGAACAACCCAGCAACAAACAACCCCATCAAGAAGTCTCGAGGTTGCAGGGCGGGGATGGCAATTCCAAAAAGTTCCAAGATGATTGTTGTGCTGTAAAGCACCGTGATTATGCCCATCAGGTTTCTAAAAGCATTGAGATAGACCAGGTTGCGGTCTGCGATTTCTCGTTCGTCGAGCAGGTTGTCCGGCAGGTCGGCTCGAGCATGGGTGGCGCCGATGAGCCAAACGAGGCAAACGATGGACAGTGCAACCAGTGGCAGGGCGAACAGTTTGAGACTCGAGTTGCCAAAGACCAACACTCCCAGCACAATCAGTGCGGCATAAAAGGCAATCACCATTTGACGGCGGGCGCGTTGTTTGAACGCCCATTTTGGCGTGTAACGTTCGAGCTTGAGGTTCAGGGGTTCTTGTTTCATGGTGTCCATGTCATTCCTTTCGGTCTGCGTTGGTGTGATACACAGTTTCGGAGAGTAGTTTAAATGGGGTTCTGGAGAAAATCGCTTCAATCGGTAATCCAAAAAAATCGCTGAATTTAAACGCCAGGTCCAGGCTTGGTTTGTAATCGCCTCGCTCGAGGTAGCCAATGGTTTGAAAGTTGACGCCCACCGCGTCTGCCAGGTCTTGCCTCGAGAGGTTGCGTTCGGCGCGGAGCACCACCAGTCTGGAGTAGATTGTTGCTGAATTTTGGTCTTTCGTTGCTTTCACAAATTTATTGTTGTATATGTACAACATTTTGTCAAGATATTCTCGATGGCGGATTGGCACAAAGGCAAGCCGCAAACAGCACGGTTTTCCGACAGCAACGGCGGATTCTGGCAAACTCGAGGAACGCTCCTTCAAGACCCTCAATGCTGCAAGCAAGGCTCGAGCATCAATTCTCGACAATTGAGAATTTGAGGATTCTCGAGCTATTCTGAACTTCGTGTTACAATCATTGCGAGCCGTGAAACACAGTACAATCCTTTTTTAAGAGGTGATCTTTTGTGAATGTCGTGTTTCTCTCACCGCATTTCCCACCGAATTTTTACCAGTTCTGCGTCGGTTTGCGTCACGCCGGCGCAACCGTCATTGGCGTGGGAGACGAGCATTTCGATAACCTGCGCTCTGAGTTGCGCTCGAGTTTCCGCGAGTATTACCGCATCGATAACATGAACAATTACGACGAGTTGCTGCGGGCATTTGGATTTTTAACCTTCAAGCATGGCAAACTCGAGCGTCTGGACAGTCTGAACGAACATTGGCTCGAGACGGAGGCGCAACTGCGCACCGATTTTAATATTAGGGGCATCAAGACCGACGGCATTGGGTTCATCAAGCAAAAATCGGAAATGAAAAAATTGTTTCTCGAGGCGGGTGTCCGTGTGGCTCGAGGGCAGGTGTGCCTCACGCCAGCAGAGACCAGGGCGTTTGCCAAAGAGGTTGGTTTTCCGATTGTGGGAAAGCCCGACATTGGGGTTGGCGCGGCGAAGACCTACAAGATCACGGACGATTACGAACTCGAGCATTATTTGAACGACAAATTGCCCGTGCCGTACATCTTGGAGGAGTTTATTTCGGGCGAGATCGTGACTTTCGATGGTCTGACCGACCTGAGCGGGAACGTCTTGTTTTCGGCGTCGCACCGTTATTCAAAAGGCGTGATGGAAACCGTCAACGAAGACAGCGATATTTTTTATTACTCGGTGCGTCAAATCCCCGAAAAACTCGAGCAGGCTGGCTTGGCGGCGTTAAAATCGTTTCAGGTCAAAGAACGCTTTTTTCACCTCGAGTTCTTTGATGTGAGCAGCACAAAAGATTGTTCGGAAATCGTGGCGCTCGAGGCGAACATTCGTCCGCCTGGCGGCTTGACGATTGACATGTTCAATTACGCCAACGATATCGATGTTTACAAACTCTGGGCAGATTTGGTGGTCAATGGCAAGTTCGATGCGATTTGCGAACGTCCGTATTTTGTCTTGTATTCAGGGCGCAAAAATCATCTTCACTACGCGCTTTCCAATGCCGACGTCAGCTTAAAATTCTCGAGCTTGATCTGTCAACAGGAACGGATTACGGACGTGTTCGCGCCCGCCATCGGAAATTACGGATTTTTGCTGCGTCATGCCAAACTCGAGCCATTGCTGGCGGCGGCGGCAGAGATTCAACGCAAAGCGTAAATTTCCAAATCAAACGCTCGAGGTTGCCATAAACCTCGAGCGTTTTGTTTTCAGTGTACAAAAGATTGCCCGATCAAATTCGGCTCGGATTTGCGCCAATCGCGGGCTGCAAATACCTTCAGCCGAGCATCAGAATAAGGTAAGGAACGGCATAGTTTGGGCATCAATGATGGATGCCAAGGCAAACTTGTGCCATAAGGAGCAACCATGATGCAGTTCGATCATTTTTCTGGAGAAAATCTGGATATTGAAGGGGCGCAAATCTATTTTGAAACAACCGGCGACAAGAACAATCCAACTTTGTTGGTCTTGCACGGTGGTTTTGGAACAATGAAAGATTTTAACAGCGTTATTTCTGGTTTAACCAAAACATATCATGTCATCGGCATTGACAGTCGCGGACAGGGAAAATCGACCACTGGTTCAAAAAAATTAAGTTATCAACAACTTCAAAACGATGTCGAACGCATTCTCGAGCATCTGGGCATTGATACCCTAAGTATCATTGGGTTTAGCGACGGGGGAATTACCGCGTACAGGTTGGCTTCTTTGACCTCCCTCAAGATTGAAAAGCTGGTGACGATTGGATCACGCTGGCATCTGAAAAACGTCGAGACAGCCAGGGATTTGCTCTCAAACGTCAGCGGAGAGGGCTGGAAAACAAAATTTCCCGACACCTATGAAACCTATCAAAAACTTAACCCCAAACCCGATTTTGATGCGCTCGCCCAATCTCTGGTCAACATGTGGTTGGATTCTGGTTCGTCTGGCTATCCCAACCAAGCCGTGAAGAACATATCTTGTCCCTTATTGATTGTCAGGGGCGACGACGATCACCTGATCTCGAGGGAAACCGTTTTTGAATTGGCAGGGATCGTTAAGAATTCGAGGTTGCTGAACATCCCGTTCGCAGGGCACGCCGCGTTTGAGGATCAGAAAGAAATATTCTTGATCTGTTTAAACAAGTTTTTAAACGCATGATACGAACTGAACCGGATTGCTCGAGCCTAACTTCAAGCCACGAAATGATTCGCTTTCAAATCACTGATGGTCATCTCGAGCTTTTGTTGTTCGTTCTCTGAAAGCGGCAGGTGCAAGGTTTCTTCAACGCCGTGCTTACCCACAAGTCGCGGCAACGAGAACGCCACCTCACTTGGTTTGGTCACGGCACTGAGGGCAAAGACATTTCGGGTGTTGTGCAAAATTGCGTCGCTCAGGTCGGCGAGCAATGCACCAATACCATAAGAGGTCGCGCCTTTGCCTTCGATCACGCGTTGGTTTGAACGCACGACCTCATCAGTCAGGCTTTGGTAATCAAAGTTGTTCCAACTTAAATTTCTGGTTTTCAAAAACGTCTCGAGTGGCATTCCTGCCACCGTAACACTCGACCAGATCACGACACCAATGTTGCCCTCTTCGCCAATCACGTAACCGTGAACGTTTTCAAAGTTAACCTCGAGTTTGCGGGCGATGGCGGCACGAAGTTGCAGGGTTTGCAGGGCTGTGCCAACGCCGATCACTCGGGTTTTGGCGTCCACTGGAACAAGTTGTGTGCTCAGCATGGTCAGGGCATCGACCGGTTGCGACGCGACCAGCAGCACGGCTTTGGGCGCAACGGTCAAGACTTCTGGAATCAGTTTGCGGTACAGTTCAGAATTTTCCTCGAGCAGCAATTTACGATCACGACCATTTTTTTGGCGCGAACCTGGGGTCAGGATGATCAGGCTGGCATCTTTTAAATCGCTGGTGTTGCCGCTGCTCACCTTGGTGGCGCGTTTGGTCAGGGCGGCGTCGCGCAGGTCTGCGGCTTGCGCCTCGGCTTTGGCTTGGTTCACATCGACCAAAATCACTTCGTCACCGATGCCACGTAACACAATGGCGTTGGCTGCGGCTGAACCAATTGCACCTGCGCCAATAATTCCAATTTTCATGATCTTCTCCTCCACCTCGAGCACGCTGTTATTTGGCTAAATTTGCTCGTGCGCGTTTGTCTTGCTGGTGCGCCCGTTGCCCAGCCCGAACCAGCATGACTGGCGGACGGGCAAGATGCGCCACGCGTTCTGCCACGCTGCCGAGCAGCACCTTGTCAAAACCTTGCCGTCCGTGGGTGCCCATCACGATCAGGTCAACATTTTCTTCGTGGGCAACCCTGGTGATGACATCTGCCACACGTTCGTTGTGTGCCTCGAGTTTTAAGGGTTTGGCATGGCTATAGCCCAAAGTTTGAATGGCATCGTTTAAAATTCCGTTCGAGTCCCTGGCTTGTTCGTGTTGTACTGCTTTTTCGGTGCTTGTGATGCCTGGTTTGATGTTTGGGTAGAACAAATCTGGAATCACGTGCAAGACCAGCAACAACGATCCCATCGGGCGTGCCAGATCAACGGCGACTTGCAAGGCTTCATTGGAGAGTTCGCTGCCATCGGTGGTGACGAGTACACGGTCAAACATGGGTTGTTCCTCCCTCGGGTTTTGCGGTTTGAGTTTTGTCACTGTGCTTGACGTGTTCAGCTTTGTCACTGCGCTTGGCGTGTTCAGCTTCGTCAGGACGCTTGGCGTGTTCAGCTTCGCCGAGATGCCAGCGCGGGTCGGTGTCTTTGCGCCTGGAGATCATCACGGGAATGCTCGAGAGTCGCGCGACGCGTTCGGCAACGCTGCCGAGCAAACTGTAATCAAAACCGGTGCGTCCGTGCGTGCCAATCAGTAAATAATCAAAATCCTCGCTTTCGGCATAGGCAACAATTTCTTCTGCCACATGCTCACCCTCGAGCAATTTGGAATCGACCGAAATTTCCCAACCCGTTTCGCCAATTTGCGCCCAACGCTGCAAGAGTTCTTGGGTTTCGGTTTTTTGATGCACAAAATGCTGCCAAGCCCAATCACTGGGATTGTTTGGTCTAAGCACAACACTGGTCAGCACCACTCGAGCACCCATACGACGCGCCATTGCAAATGCAGTACACGCGGCGTTTTCGCTGCAAGGTGTGCCGTCCACCGCCACCAAAATTTTCTTTAACATCCAAGACCTCCTTTAACTGATCTCAGAATGCTTGGACTGCATTACCAGGGCATTACGATGCTGTGCAAGACGGTACAATCTCAATGTCTGTACGCATCGAATCATCCAGTTGAGGTCGTGTTTGCAGCACCTTCACGATGTTTAACGCGAAGCGATTCCGCCCGATAGGTGCTATCTTACGAGCAAGAAGCGCGAGTAGCCCGATAGGTGCTATCTTACGAGCAAGAAGCGCGAGTAGCCCGATAGGTGCTATCTTACGAGCAAGAAGTGGCGATGATGAAGCGAAACGATCAAATAATTTTTGATCTCAAAAAACATCAAGTCCGGAACGCTCGAGACGCTGTAGAATTATCGTCTACGGAGGCAACACATGGCACGAATCGTGACACTTTTTACTGGACAATGGGCTGATCTTCCACTTGCCGACCTCGCGCCAATGGCGAAAGACATGGGTTACGACGGTCTGGAGCTTGCGTGTTGGGGCGATCATTTTGATGTAACTGAAGCTTTAAAATCCGATGCTTACGTCAAAGAAAAACGCGCCCTGCTCGAGAAATACGGTTTGCAATCCGTGGCGATTTCGGCACATCTGGTCGGGCAGGCGGTCTGTGATCTGATCGATGACCGTCACAAAAGCATTCTGCCCGCGCACGTCTGGGGCGACGGCGACCCCGAGGGCGTGCGTCAACGTGCGGCGCTCGAGATTGCGAACACGGCAAAAGCCGCGCAAAAATTTGGCGTGAAAGTCGTGAATGGTTTTACAGGCTCGAGCATCTGGCACAGTTTGTACGCCTTTCCGCCGACCAGCCAGGAATACTGGGAGGCTGGGTATCAAGATTTCGCCAAGCGCTGGCTGCCGATTCTCGAGGTGTTTGAAAGCTGTGACGTGAATTTTGCACTCGAGGTTCATCCGACCGAGATTGCGTTTGACATTGCCAGTGCGCAACATGCGTTGGTGGCGCTCGATCATCACAAGCGTTTTGGTTTTAATTACGACCCCAGCCATTTGGGCTATCAGGGTGTGGATTACGTGCGCTTTTTGCGGGTCTTTAAAAACCGTATTTTCCATGCCCACATGAAGGATGTTTGGTGGGGTCATGGCAACGGCGATGTCGGTGTATTTGGTGGTCATGTCAGCTTTGGTGATGCGCGTCGATTCTGGGATTTCCGCAGCGTGGGGCGTGGCGACATCAATTTCGAGGAAATTATTGTGGCGCTCAACGACATTGGTTACGCGGGACCACTTTCTGTCGAATGGGAAGACTCGAGGATGGATCGGGTGCATGGTGCAACCGAAAGCGCGGCATTCTGTAAAAAACTTGATTTCAAACCGAGCAATTTGGCTTTTGATGCCGCATTTGAGAAGGCAAAATAGGTTGTGATTCACGTCCATTTGCTCGATGCGGCAAATCATTTGGGGGAATATCGCCAGAAGATTCTCGAGCTTGCTGAGCAAACCATTGCACAGGTGCAAGGCTTGTTGGTTGTCGATCAGGTGGACGTGATGATCGCTAGAAATCCAACTTGGGCAATCCCAGAAAGTGGCTTTGGCGGTTATTGTCCCGAGCCGCACTTGGTTCAAATCTGGCTTGACCCGAGCGCTCAGGATTTTGCAGAGAACCTCGAGATTGAACTGACGGCAACGATTGCCCACGAATTACATCACGCGGTACGATGGCACAATCCTGGTTACGGCAGAACGCTGCTCGAGGCGATGGTGACTGAAGGGCTGGCAGAATGTT
>CAXTTL010000007.1:0-57174 GCA_964247135.1 uncultured Deinococcales bacterium
AATGGACATTCGATTTGACCAAAAAACCGTGATCGTCACCGGCGCAGCGCACGGCTTTGGTCGCGCCATCGCCCATGCCTTCTCGAGCCTTGGAGCACAGGTTTACGCCTGGGATTTGATCGCGGCAGAACTCGAGGAAACAAAATCAAACGCCGAAGGTCACTGCGAGGTCAAGGCTGTGGACGTGACGAATTTTGAAGCCGTGCAAGATGCGGCTCGAGCCATTGGGCAGGTTGATATTCTGGTCAACAACGCGGGTGGTGTGCTGGGGCAGGTCGGCAAGCCGCTCGAGCTGGTCACGCCCAAAGAGTGGAACGACATTGTGGCGGTGAATTTGAGCGCCGCGTTTTACACGGCGCAAGCGGTTGCCCCTGGCATGAAAGCCGCAAACTGGGGGCGGATCATCAACATCTCGAGCGGTGCGGGTTTGGGTCCGAGTTTGACGGGCATTCAAGCCTATGCCAGCGCCAAGGCGGGACTGGTCAATTTAACGCGGCAACTCTGTCACGAACTGGGGACGTGGAACATCACGGTCAATTGTGTTGCGCCAGGTTTTGTACGATCCAACCCGACCACCGAAAAACAGTGGCAGTCTTACGGCGCAGATGGGCAAAAGCAATTGCTCGAGAACATCGCCCTCAAGCGCCTCGGCACAGCTTCGGACATTGCGAACGGCGTGCTGTTTTTCGCTTCCGATATGGCGGCTTGGGTCAGCGGTCAGGTGCTCAGTGTGGACGGTGGAAAATGACAAATCTCGAGAAGTATCAGGATTTTAAGGAGTACATGGCGGGTGTCAGCGACATCCTCAACACGATGAACATTTTAAATTGGGATGCCCGCACCCAAATGCCGACGGGGAGCAATGTCTCTCGAGGGTTTCAACTTGCCACGCTCTCTGGGTTGGCGCAAGAAAAACTGGTGGCAGACAAGTTGCAACAACTGCTGGGTGATGCCGAACGTGAAACCTCGAGCCTGAGTGATGATGGCATTGAACGTCGCAGCTTGCAGGCGGTGCGTGAAGCCAGCGAACTTTTTCGTCGCACCCCCGAACGCCTCACCCGCGAGATGGCGCAACTGCGTGCCGAAGCCCAGCCGTGTTGGGGAGAGGCTCGAGCCAAAAATGATTTTGCAATGTTTGCCCCGATGCTCGAGCGCACGATTGGGCTGCAACGCGAGTTGGCTGAAATCATTGGGTACAGCGAGCATCCTTACGACGCGCTGGTTTCCCTGTACGAACCTGACATGACGCGAGCCAAACTCCAGGATTTGTTCACGCAACTCAAAGCCCGAAGCCTGCCCTTGCTCGAGCGCATCCGCAATGCCGAGCCGCCCCGTGACGATTTTTTGAGGCGCGAATTTCCATTGGGGCAGCAACGGGCTTTTGGACTCGAGGTGGCACAAGCTTTTGGTTATGACCTCGAGCGCGGACGCTTGGACACGTCATTGCACCCCTTTGAAATTTCGTTCACCCGCGACGATGTACGCATCACCACGCGTTACCAGACCAATTTTTTGACCATGAGCTTGTTTGGCACGTTGCACGAAACCGGTCACGCGCTTTACGAACAGGGCGTGTCGCCTGCACTGTCGCGCACGGCGCTGACCAGCGATTTGCCTGGGTTGTACGCGGTGGGCGGAGCCAGTTTTGGCACGCACGAAAGCCAATCCAGACTCTGGGAGAACCTGATTGGGCGCTCGAGGATGTTTTGGCAGCACTGGTATCCAAGGCTTAGTGAAACCTTCAAATCGCAACTCGAGGATGTTGACCTCGAGACCTTTCACCGCGCCGTCAACCGCGTCAGCCCAAGCCTGATTCGGGTCGAAGCCGATGAGATCACCTACAACTTGCACATCATGTTGCGCGTCGAACTCGAGGCGGCATTGATCGACGGGTCTTTGAGCGTGTCGGAATTGCCTGCCGCCTGGAATGCCAAAATGCGGGAGTACCTGGGCATCACGCCGCCCGATGATGCTCGAGGGGTGCTGCAAGACATTCACTGGTCGGCGGGTTATTTTGGTTCGTTTCCGACCTACACAATTGGCAACGTCATGGCATCACAATTTTTTGCGGCGGCTCGAGCGCAAGTTCCCAACCTGGAGGCTTCGCTCGAGGCTGGCGATTACGCGCCTTTGCGCGACTGGTTGACCGAGCACATCTACCAGCACGGCAGGCGTTTTCGTCCGCAAGAATTGTTACAACGCGCCACGGGTCACGGACTCGATGCCGAACCTTACCTCGAATACCTCGAGACCAAATTTTCTGGCTTGTACCAACTCGAGGTTTGAACGCCGTGCTCAAGTTTCGTGAATTGCCACATACACACCGTCAGGGCGAATCCAACCGCGATACATGCCTTCGGTGTTGTACGGCAGCATCACATTGCCGTCACGGTCTATGGCGCAAGCCCCAGCCCCGTTGTCCAGCCGCACCATCTCGCCGTGAATCAAATCGTTTATTGCCGCCTCGAGCGTCATGTTTTGATAGAGCATTCGGGCATGAACCTCGTGACCAAAGGACAGACGGATGAACAACTCACCCTTGCCCGTGCCCGAAATCGCGCAGGTGCGATCATCCGCCCAGGTGCCCGCCCCAATGATCGGTGAGTCGCCCACGCGTCCAGCGGGTTTGGCGGTGTACCCGCCCGTCGAGGTGGCTGCCGCCAGATGCCCGTGGACATCCAGGGCGACCGCGCCCACTGTGCCGTGCTTGTCACGTTCAGACACGGGTTTGACGTTGCCTGTGGTCTCGCGCTCGAGCATCAACGCCAGCGATTCGCGGCGCGAGGCGGTGGTGAAATGCGAGTTTTCGACCATCTCAAAACCATGCGCCGCCGCCCAGTCGTCGGCGGCTTGGGCAATCAACAACAACGGGTCAGATTTTCCCATCAAGGCTCGAGCCACGCGCACCGGATTGCGAATGCGTTTTGCTCCCGCGACCGCTCCCGCCCGCCCCGTCGCGCCGTCCATCAACGAGGAATCAAGCTCGTGGACACCATCACGGTTGAGCGCCGCACCAAAACCCGCGTTGAACACTGGGTCATCCTCGAGAATCACCACGCTCTCCATAACCGCGTCAAAGGCGTTGCCGCCCGCTTTGAGCACCGCAAAACCAGCCTCGAGTGCCTTGCGCACGCCTGCTCGGGCGGCTTGGTTTAGGGCAGGGGTCAGTTCGGCTTTGGGGATCGCACCGCAACCACCGTGAATGGCAAGAACAGGTTCACGCATTAAAGCACCTCAATCTTTGAAATCAAGCTACCCTTATCCTAACGCGACTCGAGCCACATATTTTCGGGAGGTATCAGCATGAGCAACACCAGGTTGAACGGGCAGGTCAGCATCGTCACGGGCGCGGCGGGCGGCATCGGACGTGCCATCGCGCTGGCAATGGCGGCGGCTGGCGCTCGGGTGATCGTTTCCGATGTGCGTGAAGCTGAAGGCGAGCAAAGTGTCAAGTTGATTCAAACGGCTGGCGGCGAGGCGCATTTTGTGGCTTGCGACGTGTCCAATTCAGAACAAACCAGGCATTTGATCCAAGCAGCCCTCGAGCATTTCGGGCAGTTGGATGTGCTGGTCAACAACGCGGGCATCTCGGGCGGCTCGAGTTTGGCGCATGAACTCGAGGTTGAAACTTGGGATCGGGTCATGGCGGTCAACCTGCGCGGACCGTTTTTGTGCGCCAAATATGCGATTCCGCATTTGATGGCTGGCAGCGCCATCGTCAATGTCGCCTCGACCTACGGTTTGATCGGAGCGCCGCTGGCAGCAGCGTATTGCGCCTCAAAAGCTGGGGTCGTGAACCTGACGCGGCAATTGGCGGTGGATTACGGCGCGAGGGGCATTCGGGTCAACGCGATTTGCCCAGGGTATGTGGACACCGACATGGGCGGTCACCGCGCCAGCCTGCCCGCTGAACAATCTGCCGCCGCCAATGCCCGCCGCGAGGCGAATGCGGCGCTGCAACCCATCGGCAGACAAGCCCAGGCGCTCGAGATTGCGCGGGTGGCGGTGTTTCTGGCGTCTGATGAAAGTTCGTTCATGACGGGTTCGATTGTCACCGTGGACGGAGGTTGTACGGCAACGTTTAATCACGGAAATTGATTGGTCAAACGTCGTGGAAACGCTGACACGTTGAGGGCGACTGAGCCACAAACATGTTGCTCGAGATGCTTCTCTCAAATCCTTTTTGAACCAGTGGGTCACGGGTTCAAATTCTGCACGAGGTATCTCGAGAAAAGCACTTGAACCAATTGAGGGTTTGTTAAGCGCGCCGTTACGAAACCCAAATATCAAAGTTCAAAACCAGACCACAATGCCCACGGCTCAATTTCTCGACAGCAAAATTAAATCCCAGCAAACGGCGAACTTAACTGGCTGACATTGACATGATGAACAACCAGTTAAGTAACACGATTGTGCAAATGAACCAGGGGGATTTTCATGAAACGTTTTGTGATGGCAGGAATGGTACTCGCGGGTCTGGCTGGGTCGCTGATTGGCATGGCGCAACAACGCCCCAACGAACTGCGCGTGGCGCTGGCGAACGACCCCAAATCCTTGTTCATGCCGCGCACGGCGGACCGCACGGCAGGCAATGCCGCCTCGGGTTTGTACAACTCGCTGGTCTGGATCAACGATGAGGGCGACGTTGTGCCAGCGCTCGCCAGCAAGTGGACGGTTTCACCGGACGGCAAAGACTACACGTTTACCTTGCGGCGCGGCGTGAAGTTTCACAACGGCGAGACGTTTGACGCGCAAAGCGTGATGGCAACCTGGGAGACGGGCAAGGACAAATCCAACGATTACGCCGATGCCTACGCTGTGGTGAAAAGTGTCACCGCCGTCAACGCCTATCAGGTCAAACTCAGCCTCGCCGAACCCGATGCGCTGTTCATGAGCACCGTGGCAAACTTTTGGGCTGCCGTGCCGCCCAAGTACATCAAAACCGTGGGGCTGGATAAATTTGCCGCCAGTCCTGTCGGCACGGGTCCGTTCAAGTTCGTGCAGCGCAGCTCTGGTGATCGCATCGAACTCGAGGCGAACAAGGATTATTGGGAGAAGGGTTTGCCCAAGCTGGATCGCGTGACCTTCCGCATTATTCCCGACCCGACCACGCGGCTTGCAGCCGTCAAGGCGGGTGACATTGACATCGCCAACCGTTTGACCCCCGATCTGGTCAGCCAACTTCAGGGCGCGAGCAACGTCAAGGTCATCAATTACGCCAACGACCGCGTTTATTATGTCGCGTTTAAGAACATTGGCAACGGCAAAGGCACGCCGCTCGAGGACAAGCGCGTGCGTCAGGCGCTGAACTTTGCGGTCAACCGTCCTGGCATGGTGAAATCGATTTTTAACGGTCAAGCCAATTTGATTTCAGGTTTTCTGGTTGCTGGCAACCTCGGCTTTGACAAGAACCTGCCAGCCTATGCCTACGACCCAGAACGCGCCAAGAAATTGCTCGCCGACGCCGGTTATGCCAAGGGCTTCTCGATCAGCATGGGTTGCCCGACGGACGCCTACGTCAACATCAACGAGGTCTGTCTCAGCGTCCAACGCGATCTCGAGAAGGTCGGGGTCGATGTCAGCCTCGAGTTTAAAACCTCGAACGCCTACTGGAGCAAAGCCAATTACGGCGCGGTCGGACCGATGTTCGTCGATTCCTGGTCTTCAACCGTCGGCGAGGCACTGCCGCGCCTGACGGGCGCGTTGATTCCCAGCAATTTTTACGGCGCTTGGGACGATCAGGATTTGGTCAAACAAATCAACGCAATCCGCACCACGATTGACCGCAAGGCTCGAGCCAAACTCTACAGCAATTTGCAAAAAACCATGTACGACGACCCACCGTTTATTTACCTCTACCAACCCGTGATCTTCGAGGCAACCTCGAGCCGTGTGCAGGATTACCAACCGCGTTCGGCAGAGGAATACTTCTTGAAAAACGTGAGCCTGAAGTGATGTTGACGGGCGGTATTGCGGCGGGTTTTGACACGGTGCAATACTGCCCACCGAGACGATCATGGCGCGTTATTTAGGCTGGCGGGTTTGGCAGTCGCTCTTGCTGGTCTTCGGGGCGCTGGTGATCGTGTTCTTCATGGTGCGCCTGACCGGCGATCCCGCCGCCTTGATGCTGCCCAAAGAAGCCTCCAATGAGGCTCGAGCGGCGTTTCGTCACGGGTTGGGTTTGGATCGACCGCTGATCGCGCAGTTTGGACAGTACGTCTCCAAAGTCGCGCAGGGCAATCTGGGCGAATCCTTGCGCTCACGCTCGGCAAACCTGGGCTTGATCCTCGAGCGACTTCCAGCCACGCTCGAGTTGGCGTTTGCGGCGCTGGGTGTGGCGCTCCTTTTTGCCATTCCGCTCGGGTTGATGGCGGGTTTAAGACCTGGCTCGGTGCTGGATTTTTTGGCGCAGGCACTCGCTTTCGCGGGGCAGATCGTGCCGAGTTTTGTGCTGGCGATGCTGCTGATTTTGCTGTTCGCCGTGCAATTGCGCTGGTTGCCGACCTTTGGGCGCGACTCGCTGGCATCCCTGGTCTTGCCCGCCTTGGCGCTCGGCTTTGCGGGCTTCGGACAGTTGTTGCGCCTAACCCGAGCCGCCACGCTCGAGGTGAGGCAATCCGATTTTGTCCGCACCGCCACTGCCAAAGGACTGAAATCGGTGCAGGTCGCCTGGCGCCACGTGCTGCCCAACGCGATCATTCCCGTGCTGTCGGTGGCAGGGGTGCAATTCACGTATCTACTCGGCGGCAGCGTTTACATCGAAACCATTTTTGCCTGGCCAGGACTCGGCAACCTTTTGAGCGACGCGATTCATGACAGCGATTTTCCGCTGGTGCAGGCGATCACGATTTTGGTTTCAGTCATCGCCATTGTGGTTCAACTGCTGACCGATGCCCTCTACCTCTTGATCGACCCTCGAATCCAGCACGCCTGAAAGCGCCATGACCCCGATTTCAACCTCAAATCCAGTGACCTCGTCGAGCCGCCAAGTGAAACCCGTCAGGCGCTGGCGTTTTCGCTGGCACGACCTGGGTGGCATTGTTGGGGCGAGCATCATCGTGTTGCTGATTTTACTGGCGATCTTTGCGCCATTGATCGCGCCGCACCCGCCGACGGAGGGAAGCTTGGACATTGCCAAGCTTCCCCCCGTTTGGCAACTGGGCGGCACAAGTACGCACCTGCTCGGCACGGACGCACTGGGTCAAGACATCCTCTCGAGGTTGATGTACGGCACTCGAGTCTCTTTGGTGGTCGGTTTGGGCGGTGTTTCGCTGGCGGTGCTGATCGGCGCGAGCCTGGGTTTGATCGCGGGTTACAGGGGCGGCTGGTTGGATGCGCTTGTGACGGGTTTGATCAATCTGATTTTGTCTGTGCCGTATTTGATTCTGGTGATCGTGGTGGCTTCGGTCTTGGGACGCAGTTTGCTGAATGTGGTCTTGCTGTTCGGTGTGACGGGTGCGCCAGTCTTTGCGCGTTTGGTGCGCGGCGAGGTCTTGCGTTTGCGCAACCAACCGTACCTCGAGGCGGCGCGAAGTCTTGGCTGCGGGGATGCTCGAATTGTCTTGCAGCATATTTTGCCGAACCTGGCTGGCTCGCTCCTGACCCTGGCGGCATTTGAAACCAGCGCCATGATTTTTTACGAGGCGGGACTGGGCTTTCTGGGCTTGAGCGTCCCGCCCGAAGTGCCGAGTTGGGGCAACATGCTCGCGCTGGGACGCCCGTTGCTTTTGGTTTATCCCTGGATGGCACTGTGCCCATCGCTGGCAATCGCTTTTGCCGCGTTGGGGGTAAACCTGTTCGGCGAATGGTTGCGCATTCGATTTGACCCGCGAAGAACTTAACACCAACCTCACTGAACGGCGATGGACACGAATTTAGGCTTGCACGGCTTCTCGAGAATTGGTTTTGATTGAGGTTGATTATCGCAAGCCCGATTTCATAAACGATTCGATGATTTGTTTTTGCAGCACCAAATACAGCAGCAAAATCGGCAAACTGGCAAGGCTTGCCGCCGCCATCAGCGAACCCCACTGGTCGCCTTCCTGGGTTAAAAACATTTGCAAACCGATCTGCACCACCGCATTCTCGAGGTTGCGGGTGACCAGCAGTGGCCAGAAATACTCGTTCCAGCCAGAAATAAACAGCAAAATTGCCAGTGACGCCAAACTGGCGCGAAGGTTGGGAACGATCACGCGCCACAGGATCGACCAGTCGTTTGCCCCGTCAATTCTTGCGGCATCGATCAATTCTTGCGGGAAGGCTTTCAGGCTTTGAAACAACAGCATGACCGCAAACGCCGAGGCGAATTGCGGCACGACAATCGCGGTGAGGGTGTCCAACCAGCCGAAGCTCGAGATTAAAACATAATTGGGAATCATCGTGACTTGAAACGGTACGAGCCAGGTCAGCGCAAACAAAGCCAGCAAGAGCTTGTCGGCGAAAAACCGCCAACGGGCAAAAGCGTAGGCTGCCAGGATCGAGGTCAGCAATTGAAAGGCGGTCAGCAGGCTTGCCACGAGCAGGGTGTTGAAGAGCATTCGGGCAATCGGAATCGTGTTCCAAACCGCTCGGTAATTCTCGAGCGACGGTGCAACAGGAAACAGGCTGCTCGAGAACACATCGTTGGCGGGTCGCAGGCTGGTAACAACCATCCAGTACACAGGAAACAACGCCAGCAGGCTTAAGACGATCAGCAACACATGACCCGCAACTTGACCAATCCCAAAACCCGAGCGCGTCGAAGTGGTTTGGGTTTTGGGAGTCTCGAGTTTTGTGGTGCTTGGAAACATCATGTCCTTTTAAGAGGGTGTTGATGAAGATTTCTCGAGCGAGGCTCTAAGCTATAAGCTTTAAGCTATAAGCCGTAAAGCACTGTTCCTTAGAGCTTATAGCCAAAACAAAATCAAACCCTGAGCACTTTTTTCCACTGTGGACTTCATAAACATCCTCTAAGTTTCGTAAATCGCAAAGCGGTTAATGAGGCGCAATCCAACAAAGGCAAGCACGCCAAAACCAACAAACAACAACACCGCCCCAGCCGAACTCCAACCGATGGCAAAACTGCCAAAACCGTATTCGTAAAGCAAATGGTAAATGTTGGTGGTGGCATTGCGCGGACCACCTTGGGTTAAGACATTGATGTAAGCAAAACTCCACTGCGAACCCAGCAAGACGGTCAGCATCGTGATAAACAAGACCGTGGGCGAGATCAGCGGCAAGGTGATGCGCCTGGTGATCTGCCATTCGCTCGCGCCGTCCAGCCGTGCCGCCTCGAGGTAACTGCGGTCCACGTTGGCGATGGCTGCCGAAAAAATCAGGGTCGAAAAACCGACCAACTTCCAACCGGTGATGAAGATGATCGTCCAAATGGCCCAGTTTTCGTCGCGCAAAAAGTTGATCGGCTCGAGTTTGAGGGCGGTAAAAACCTCGAAGGCAATGCCTTGCACGGGGTTGAGCAACCAACGCCAGATGATCGCAACCACCACCGGAGCCATGATCATCGGCATAAAAATCAATGCTCGGTAGATATTTCTGGCGCGTCCCTGAATGCCCTCGGTGAAAATCGCCACCACCAACGGCAACACGACTGCCATCGGCACAATTCCCAGAATATAAATGACGGTGTTCCAGAGTGCTTGATGCACCTCGGGAAGCTCGAGAATACGGCTAAAATTCTGCCAACCAACAAAGGTTTTGGGGCTGCTCGGCAAGAGATTCCACTCAAAAAATGACAACTCGAGCGTTTGAAACAGCGGTTTGTAAACCCAAATTCCAATGGTCAACAGGGCTGGAATCAGGTACAGGTAAGGCGTCAGGGAAGCCCAAACATTTCGCCGTTTGGTGGTGGGCAATGCAAAACGCAACTGAGCTGATCGCATGGGATTCCCTTGGGGCTTGTTGATGAAGGCTTCTCAAGCAGGGCTATAAGCTATAAGCTCCAAGCAAAAACGTTGTTCCTTAGAGCTTATAGCTTGAAGCTTATAGCCAAAAGAACACCCTTCACTCGAGCTTACTGATTTGGCATCAAGCTTTGAGCGCGATCTGCGGCAGCTTTCATGGTGGCATCGACATCGACTTTGCCAAACACCGATTGCTCGAGGGCATCCATCATGATTTTGGTGATCTGCTTGTAACTTTGCCCAGGAATCGGAACCCACGGTGACAGGCGATCCAGTTGCTCGAGGTTGGGTTTGATCAGCGGGTTGGCGTCCGCCCAAGGTTTGAGGTAGGCGGGGTCGTTGACGATCTCTGGGCGCAACGGCACATAACCGATTTTTGAGGTGATGATGGTGTAGCCGCGTTTGGAGGTCAGAAATTTCATCAGTTCCCAGGCGGCGCGTTGTTTGAGTGGGTCTTTTGCCAAAATAAACACGCCGCTGCCCGAGTTGACGGGTCGAACCAGTTTGGTGCCAAACGAAGGCATTTTTGCCGAACGCAATTCAAATTTGTCTTTGGAGGCATTCAGCAAATAATTTTGCAGGGCGCTGGTTTGCAGGTACATGCCGAGGTTGCCGGCTGCCATCGCGGCTTGGGCATCGGCGGCGGCAAGGTTTGGATGTGCGCCGGTGTTCACCAGCTCGCGCAACATCCGCACCGCCTCGAGTGCGGGTGCATCCGCGAAGCTCAGGCGTTTGCGGTCTTCGGACATGACCCGTCCACCGTTGGAAAGCAGCAAAGATTGATACATCCAATCGAACGCCCCGTGCAATGCCACGTAGACGCCCGCCTTATTGGTTTTGGCTTTGATTTGCAGGGCGTATTTTTTGACCTCTTCCCAGGAACGCGGTGGTTTGTTCGGGTCAAGTCCGGCGGCTTTAAAAACATCGGCGTTGTAAAACAAGACTGGGGTGCTGAAGACATAAGGCAGTCCGTAGGTCTTGCCGTTCAACCGCGCCAGCGCCAAACCCCTGGGGTGCAAACCGATGTAATGCGCTTGCAATTCGCGGTCCGAGATCAAATCCTCGAGCGCTTTGACACCCAGGTTGTTGATGGCAAACTCGTAATCGGCAAAGACAATCTGCGCCAAATCTGGCGTGCGTCCCGCGACCACATCGGCTTGCAGTCGCCCCAGAATTTCGTTGGATGGCGCGGGAACACCCTCGACGCTGATGTTCGGGTTGGCGGCTTCAAATTCGGAAATCAATTGCTTGGTGGCTTCCGCACCAATGCCCGCGCTGGCGAGGTTGTAATTGTAAAACGTGATGCTGACCTTGGTGTTTTTGGGCAGCGGTGGCAGAAAGTTTTTTTGAGCCGACACAGCGGCGACTGTAACGGCAAGCGCAATGGCAAATGACCATACTTTTTTCATCAATATCCCCCTGGTGATGGCTTTGAAACCTCGAGCGACTGATACCGATTAGGCGGTGACCGCTTCTTGCGCTTTGGTTGCCAGCTCATTGCGGTAATTGTCCATCCAGGCTTGGGTGATGTGGTGTACTTCGGTTTGATCGCTCGGCAGCGGCACTTTCACCACATTGAGAGCATTGTCCCGCACATAGCACAAGTTCCAACTCGCACCCTGAAGCGCCCGCAAGCCGTCCATCTCGAGCACATCGGTCAGGTTGTGCAAACCCGTGCTGATAAAATACGGCACACCGCCGCGCACGGAAACCTGATCAAAATGCACGTGACCAGACAGCACGCCGATCACGTTTTTACCCTCGAGCAGTTTCTCGAGTTTTTGGGCGTCGCCTGGGTCAAAATTGATGTCGTTGAAAATTGGCAGGTGCATTGGTGCAGTCGGGTGATGCACCACCACGATTTTTGGCAGTTCTGGATGTGCGGTTAATTCTTGCTCGAGCCAGGCAAACTGTTCGGCTTCGATTGTGCCGTGCACCTTGTTTGGCGTGCTGGAATCCAAGACGATCAGGTGCAAACCTTCAATCACATGGCTGTAAAAATACGGCTCGTTGCTGCGGCTGGGGTCGTCCAGCACAAACTCGTAAAAGCCTTCTCGGGTGTCGTGGTTGCCCAAGGAAAGCAACACGGGCAGTTCGATGTCGGAGAGCAAGCGTTTTAGCTCGAGAAAATTTTCTTGGGTGCCACGGTTGGTCAAATCGCCAGAGATCACCACAAAACTCGGGCGCGGCTCGAGCGTGGCGAGCGCGGTTTTGACGTGCTCGAAGGTGGTGGTGTCACTGAACAAGTGCTCGTCAGTGGCATCTGAATGAACAATGTGCAGGTCACTGAGGTGGGCGAAAACGACGTCTTTCATATTGAAACCTCCCAAATGAAATTTCTGGAGAAACGAAGTGTCAAACCACAAACCCTTTTAAGAAATATTCTTAAATCGAGCGGAAGTGAAGATCAAATTGAAGAATTTGGGCAAGCTCGAGAATGTAAAATGAACAATCGCTTGCCCCTAGTTTTTAACTTAAGCTCTGATTATCATGTTCGCGTCAAATCGTAACGATTGGGTTTGGCGGCAAAAGAGATCGAGTGAGACGAACGCACGTCAATGGTGCGTTTGCTCGAAACAGTTGCGCTTCCCCGATCAGATCGGCAAGAGCTTAAAATCAAACAGGCGTTCCGCCAACCAAATCGCGGCGACGGTAGCCACCAGCAGCGAACCAAACGAAAAAAAACCGCGTTTGTAAATGATGCTGTGACGAATCAAAAACGCCAACGGTAAGAAAAGCACCACGATTGCCAACTGTCCAATCTCGACCCCAACGTTAAAGCCCAGCAAACTCGAGAGCAACCCGCGTTTATCCAGCACCAATTCGTTGAGGACGCTCGAGAATCCAAAACCGTGAATCAAACCAAAAACGAATGCCACCAACCAACGGCGGCGCTCTTGAACAATCGGGAAAACGTTGTTGAGCGCCGCCAAAACCACCGAGGCGGCAATGACCGATTCGACCAACCTTGAGGGCAAACGAATCACCTCGAGCGCCGCGAGTGCGAGGGTGATGGAATGCGCCAGGGTGAACGCGGTGACCACCTTCAAGACGCTGACCAGCGCTTCACGAAACGAGAAGACGGGCTGCCACCCATCATCTTTGCGCCGTAAAACCGCAGGCAGCAATAAGGAAATCAAAAACAAAACATGATCCCAACCCTGCCAGATGTGGGTCATGCCCTGCCAGACAAACTCGAGAAATTGGGCGAGGGCGTCTGGCGCTGCGATGCGAAAACGTTCGTGGATGTCGTCGCTGGTGAACACGCCGACAAAATCCTGCCCGTCGGCAACCAGGTTTAAAAAGCCGCGATGCTGCCCCGTTTGACTGCCGTCCAGAAACAGGCGTTCGGTGACCTCGAGGATTTTGGGCGGTTGCGCACAATTGATCGTCAGACCAATTGAAATGTACGCGCCTTTGCTGGTTTCGGTTGGCGTGAAATCGGTGTCTTTGATTTGACAGCTTGCCAATTCACTGCGCACCTCGAGCTTGGAAAGGGCGTATTTGACGATGCGTCGATGACCAGCCTCGAGTTCGTTGGTGCTGAGCGAGCGGTTGCCGTCCGTGTCAAGCTTGAGCACATAATCAAGGTCACGCAACGCCACATTCCAAAAACCAGTCAGTTTGGTATCTTGTAACTCAAGTTTGATGTAGGTGTCCGAGGTGGCGTGCGCCAAGGCGAGACCTGAACAACACAGCAGCAAGATTGGCAACCAAAAACGCATGTCTGACCTCCAAACACAAAGGAGAACCAGGCTCGCTGGTTCTCCTCGAGTGCCGTTGTTTACTTCTTCATTTCAACAAAAATCGGGTTCGAGTAAAACCACAAGTCGTTCCAAGGCATTTCGCCTTTGGTGTCCATCTCTGGCTCGAGCGCGTCGGTGTTCGTGCCACGCACCCGCAGGTACATGCCTTTGTCAACTTTTGGCAAGGTCGTGGTGATCGTGTAAACTTCGCCATCCTTGACCCAATCCTTCTCGGTGAACCTCGAGACGACCTTGGTGGTCTCGACCTTGTCGACATTGCGGTTTTGTGCCGAACCCTTGACCTCGCCGACGATCAAATCGACACGTTTGACTTTTGGATTGTCGCCGTTGGCGTTCTTGCCTTCGGGATCGCGGAAACGGATCGTGACTTTGACATCGTCAGCCGTCTCGAGTTCCAAGGTGCCACCGATCTCCGCACTCGAGTTGTTGCCCTGGGCGCTGACATCGAGTTCGCTGATCAGGTCGCCGATGGTGGTAAAAATCCGACCGTTGCGCAGACCATCAAGGATGTCATCGTAGCTTTTAACCGCCTTGACGTAGGTTTTTGAGTATTGTCCGGGCCAGAAGTCGATGCCCGCTTTGGCGGTGTCTGAGAAGTTAACGTGTGAATCGGAGGTCGCCACGATCCAGAAGCGTCGCCCTTCGGTCAGCATCGAATCCCACAAGCCACCGACGATGGCGGTCATCTGATCGTAACCACCAAAAGTACGGGCTTTGTCATTGCCATACGCGCCACGATCACCGTCAGGCGCACCGTCTTTCATCTTTTGCGTGCCGTCCTTGTTCAAACCGCCCGCCTGATGCCCGGGCGCACCCTCGAAGCCGTGGTAAACATCAGGGGCGATGTCGTTGTTGTTGCGGAATTCTCGAGGCTCGTCCAGACCATACGTGCCAACACCGGTGGCAGAACGGGCGGGGTGGTTGGCGAACATCAGTGGCAATTTGCGCATCGAGTTCATGTACATCAGCGCCTTGATCGTGTTGGCTTCGCTGTTGCGGCTTGGATCGGTGGGCCAAGCTTCGTTGGAATCAAATTGGCTTTCGATGTTAAACAGTTGTTTCCATTCCTCTGGCGTGTTTGGAATGATCAACGTGTGATGATCCATCGCGGGCATGTTGAATTCCATGCCGTAAAACTGAAGCACTTCAGGCACTTGCACCCGTGAAGCCTGCAAATCTGGGTAGGCTCGAGAGAGGTTCAGTTTGGAGTGGTTTGGACCGCCGTGATCGGTGGTGACCATCCATGACAGACCATACTTTCTGGCGTTGGTGGCATTGACCTCGGTCGGATAAATCGCGTCGCCGCCAGTGGATTCGCCAAACAATTGCGGTTCTGGTGGATTTTTGGATTGGTCGTAGGTGGGGCTGTACTTGCTGTGAATGTGCGAATCTCCCGCGAGCCAAGTGCGTTGCGGGGCGGCTTGGGTGAGGGTCAATGATGCACCGATGACGGTCACAGCCAGCAGTCCAGCCGTGATCCAACGGACGTTGTTCATCTTCATGTTTTTGCCTCCAAAATGGTTTTAACCAAAGCATGTCAGGCTGGTGTCAATCTGAAAATTTAATTCAAACGCTCGAGCGGGCTGCGTCTCGAGGCTGCCAATGCTGGGAACAAGGCAAAGAACACCGCCACGGGCAACAGCGTGATGGCTCGTAAAAAATCGCCAGACTCGAGCGCCACAACGGGCAGGGTCAGACCGACCTGGTCTTGCAAGACTTGCCCCGCGATGAGCGTACCAAGATACGCCAGAGCCACGCCCAGCAACACTCCAAGCCCCGTCACCACCAATGCCTCGAGCAAGACCACCGCGATGACCGTGCTGGCTTTCGCGCCAATCGCCCGTAAAATCGCCAGGTTGCGTTGCCCTGCCAGCGCCGAGGCAAACGTATTCACAGCCACCGTCGCAAGCGCCAGAATCAAGACCAGTGAACCCACCACGGCATAGCCCGCCCGTCCTTGCCCCAACAAATCGAGCAGGCTGCCAACCGTCTGACCAGGAAAGACACCTTGTGCCACCGCTCCAGGCAGGTACGTCCCCTTCTCGAGTTGGTTGGCGATCTGATAGACGTATCCCAGCCTGGTCGGGGTGTAGAGCACGGCGGTGACCTCTCGCGTGTCGCCTTTTGCTCCGCTGGCAACCTGACCGTGGTCATCCCAGAGCGCTTGAATGTCGGCGTAAATGCCGCGATCACCAGGTCCACCGGTCGCCGCCAGAATGCCGACCACCGTCAGTTTTGTCACGGCATCGGGATGGTCGGGATTGTGGGCTTGTTTCTCGAGGGTCGGAATAAAACCGTGGGCGCTCTCGAAGGTATCACCCAGTTTCAAACCCGTGACCCGAGCCGCCTGAGCGCCCAGCACCACTTCATCTGTTTTGGCAAACAGTTTGCCTTGCGCCAGCGTGTAAAACGGCGGGTCGGTCAGTTTGTCGCGCAATTCAAAAAACTCGGGCGTTGTGCCGACCAACGGAAAGCCATCGTAATTGTCACCAAAGCCCATCGGGATGGCGCTGCGGGTGCGAAGGTCGGCTTTGAGCTTGGCGTACAGCGCATAGGGAATATTGCCGACGGGCGCTTCTTGCAAAAAAATCGTGTTCAGCATCGCCTGGGTTGGGCTGCCTTTGGCGGTAATGAGCAAATTGAAAATGCTCGAGGCGCGAATCGTACCAATCCTCAAGCTTGAGAGGGTCAACGGCACCGCCAATGCCACACCGACACCGAGCGCCACCGCAAAAATGGTGAGAAGGTTTGCGCCAAAACGGTTTCGCAAGGTGCGAATCACCAACCAGAAGATCATGCGGCGACCGCCGACGGCAGCTCGAGTGAAGTGCTTGAAACAACCACCCGCTTCTCGAGCGCCGCCATCACGCTGGGGTCGTGCGTGGCGATCAACAATGCCGCGTTGACTTCTTTTGCCAGTTCACGCAGCAACGCGAGCGCGACCTGACCACGTTTGGCGTCGAGGTGCGCGGTGGGTTCGTCCACCAAGAGCAATTTGGGTTTGGTCGCCAAAGCCCGAGCCAACGCCACCCGTTGTCGTTCACCCGTCGAGAGTTTTCGCGGGGTCGAATGCAGCCTGTGACCGAGGCTGACGCGCTCGAGCAACGCCCTGGCGCGTTTGGTTGCCTGGGCAATCGGCACGTCCGCCAAGCCAAGGCTGGCGGTGACCTGCTCGAGCGCTGTAAACCCTTCAAGCAAGTGAAAATCTTGAAACATCAAGCCAACGGTTTTGGCGCGGTACGCCTCGAGTTGGCTGGCACTGGCAAGCCGCAAGTCAAGCTCGCCGACACTCGCCACGCCACGGCTTGGGCGCACCAAACCCGCCAGAACATGCAGCAGCGTGGTTTTCCCAGAGCCGGACGGACCCACCAACGCAACCTCATCGCCAGCCAAAAGCTCGAGATCGGACAGCGCAATTTCGGTGCCGTCCTGGTAACGCACGGCTGCACCGCGCACGGTGGCAACCCAGGGCTGGGTCATCGCTTTAAGACCTCGAGTTCATCGGCATAAATCCGAATCAGGCTGACAAAACCTGTTTCTGGGTCTTCTTTGACCCCAACCTCAAGCCTGCCACGAACCCGCATTGCCGCTGTGGTAAACGGGGCGCTCTTGCCATCACGCATCAGCACCAGCACGATGTCTGATGGCCAGTCGGCGGCGCTCGAGCAAAATGGACAGATCGAAAGTGGAGTCGAAGACAGCACAAAAAAGTCAATTTCGGATTTTAGGGGCGGCGCCATGTAGCCCAGCATCTCGACCCGTTTGCCATTGGCTGCCAGCAGTTTGGGGCTGAGTTCTTGGGTTTTGGATTTGCTGTAGAGTTCTGAGAATTTAATCGAAATTGGATTGGCTTGTGCGCCCACATCACCACCGAGCGCCAGCACCAAGACCAAGACGAAACTCGAGGCAAGTGCCAAGATGTTTTTCATAAGCACCACTATTGTCCGAAAATGTCAGGGGATTGTCTGAATTGGCGGTTTGAGGTCAAACTCAAGGTTTTATATCGCGTGAGAATAGCAGCCAAATGTTGTCAAGCCCGATCAATTATCACCCCTGGACATATTTGAAATCAGTCACAGTGCGCTGACAAAAGCAGTTTAACCTTTGCTGGTTCAACCCGAGTGTTTCATCCTCGAGCGGCGCAGTGTTTTATGGGAAACGCTCGCGCTGTGCTTCTCGAGCTTGTGCATTCATCACAATCAATTCTTCAATTCACCAACTCAAAGAGCCAGGCTCGTTTTGGAGGTCAGTGTATGAAAAAAATGGTGTTGATTCCCCTTGGTTTGGCGGCACTCCTCGCTTCGGCACTCGCCATAGAACCTGTCAACAGCGCGGCATTTAACGTTGATGCGGGTGGCTTGAACCTCAAGACCCTGAGTGCCAAAAACTTTTTGTCTCGAGTGACCTCATTGGCGAAAAAGCAGGCTTCGCTCACGTTTTACGATTTTACCGAGTCATTCAGCCCGCTTTTTAAGGACAATGTCTTGCCACGCTTCGAGAAAAAGTACGGCATCACGGTCAAATACCTGCCCGTGGACGGTGCGGTAGCGGTGCAGCAACTGATTGCCGCCAAAAAAGCCAATCAGCCCTCGCCAGTGGATGTGTTTTTTATCTCCAACGGTCAGGTCGAAACGGCGGTAGAGGGCGGAATCGTTGCGAATTTACCACTTAACACCCTCTTGCCGAGTGCACCTGACCTCAACCAGGCGGCTGCCACGGTATCTCGAGGCTTCGCCCACGGTGGTGTGGTCGTGCCGTTTCACCGCAACCAGACCGCGATTGGTTACAACTCGCGTTTTGTGGCATCGGGTTCTGAACCGACAACCTTCGAGGAATTGCTGGCTTACGCCAAACAAAATCCAAAGCGTTTTGCCATGACCAACCCAAGCAAGGGCGGTTCGGGTGGGGGTTTCCTCGAGAGTGCGATCTTGAATTTTATCAAAGACGAGGCTTGCCGCAAGCCATTGTATGACAAGCGTGTTGACCCACCTCAAGCCGAAAAATGGGCAGCCGATTGCCTCGCGCCAGTCATGGCGTACTTTAAGGAACTCGCGCCCAACGTGGAAATCACCAACGGCAACACCGACACCTTGACGCTGATCGCCAACGGTGCGGCGTATGTGGGCACGATCTGGGAAGACCAGGCTTATGATTTTATGGGGCGCGGTTTGCTGCCGATGAGCGTCAAATTCCGCTTATTGAAAAGCGGTCAGGTCGGCGATGGCGACGGTGTGATGATTCCCGCCGGCACGCAAAAATTGGCGGCGGCGTTGCTCTTTACCAACTTTTTGCTATCTGACGAAATTCAAGCCCTCAAACTCGAGTTGAACGGTTCGCGTTCGGCTCGCACGACCTTGAACGTTGCCAAGTTGCTCAAACCCGAGAACGCCGCGCGTTTGCTGCCGACCGATCAATACCCAAGCCTCAGCCGCCCTCGGATCAACGGCGACCTCAGCAGCGCCGCCCAAAAACGCTTCACCCAAGACATCCTGCAAGGCAAGTAATGCCGGACGATCTCGAGGTTCGCGGCGCGATCAAACGCTACGGCAATGTGACCGCCCTTGGAGGTGTGAGTTTGCGCGTCGAGCAGGGTGAATTTCTGACCCTGCTCGGACCGTCGGGTTGCGGCAAAAGCACACTGTTGGGCTTGATCGCCGGCAGCCTCGAGCCGGACGCGGGGATCATTCAAATTGGCGGTCGGCGCGTGGACACGCTGCCCAGCGAGCGCCGCAACATTGGCATGGTCTTCCAGTCCTATGCCCTGTTCCCGCATTTGTCGGTGCAAGAGAACGTGGCTTTTGGCTTGCGAATGCGCCGTGTTTCAGACCCCGAGATCAAACGTCGGGTGGCGGACGCGCTCGAGATGGTTGGACTGGGCACCCTGCTTTCGCGCTTTCCGCGCCAGTTGTCTGGCGGTCAGCAACAACGGGTGGCACTGGCTCGAGCCTTGGTGATCGAACCGGCGGTTTTGCTGCTCGACGAGCCGCTCTCGAATTTGGATGCCCGTTTGCGCGAACAATTGCGCGACGAATTGCGAGGCTTGCAAAGCCGTTTGCGCACCACCAGCGTTTACGTCACCCACGATCAATCCGAAGCTTTGGCACTCTCAGACCGAATTGCCGTGATGAACGGCGGGCGCATCATCGAGGTTGGCTCGCCGCTCGAGTTGTACCGCACGCCCAAATACCGTTTTACCGCCGAGTTTTTGGGCAACACCAATTTGATTCACGCCAGCGCAGAACAAGGTGTCTTGCACTTACCCTGGAACGAACGCCTGCCTTGGCATCAAAGTTCAGGTGCGGTGTTGCTTTCGGTGCGCCCCGAAGACATTGTTCTTGAGCCAGACCCAAACGGTCTTGGGGTGATCGAATCGAGCATCTTTTTGGGGGCTTGGGTTGAATACCTGGTGCGAATCGGCACTCAACATTTGCGAGTCCATGTGGCTGGCGGTGGCTCGAGCCTCTTGCGTTCGGGCGATGCCGTGCGCCTGCATTTGCCGTTGCAATTGCACACGGTTTTGGAAGAAAATCAGACTGCAAAACCCGCATCCTCGAGTGAGGTTTTGGCATGAGCCTCACTTGGAAACGCAGCCTGAACTTGTGGCTGCTGCTCGTGCCTGGCGTCGGGTACTTGCTGGTGTTTTTTGGTTCGCCGCTGGCGCTGGCGCTTTTGGGCAGCGTTGGACTTGAAACCATTGGCACAAGCACCCCAGGTTTCACCCTCGAGCATTACCGCACGATGCTGACCAACAGCATTTATTTGGATGGTTTGTGGTTTACCCTCTACCTTTCGATCACGTCAACGCTGCTGAGTTTGTTGATTGCCCTGCCTGTTACAGCGCTTGTCCTGCAAAGTTTCCCTGGCAAGCAATTGTTCAACACGCTTTACAAAGTGCCGCTGGTGGTGCCTGGTGTGGTGGCGGCATTCTTGGTCTTAACGCTGGTGGACCGTGGTGGTTTGCTGCCTCGAGCTTTCGAGCGCCTTGGTTTGGGTTTCCCACAACTTGTGCGTGACCGTCTGGCATTGGGCGTGTTGATTGGCATGGCGTGGAAGAGCGTGCCGTTTATGGTGCTGGTGATTGGTGGTGCGATGGCAAGCGTCCCCAAAGATGTGCTGGCAGCCGCTCGGACGCTTGGCGCGAATGCTTGGCAAGCTTTTGTCAAAGTCCAAGTGCCGCTTGCCTTGCCTGGCATCACGGCTGCCACGCTGCTGGTGTTTATCGGTTCGACGGGCGCTTACGCCATTCCCAACTTGATTGGTCCTGTCTACCCTTCGCCCTTGTCGGTTCATATGTATGAAAATGCTTTCGAGCGCAACCAGTGGGGTTTGGTTGCCGCGATGGGCAGCGTCCTCAGCCTGACCTTGAGCCTTGTCTTGCTGGCGTACTATCAACTCACACGGGGCGCAAGCCGAAGCTCGAGCAAGGGAAGCTGATGCAAAAGATTGCCGCTCGGGTTTCCAGCCAAAAATTGGCAAGCGTCTGGTTGAGTGTTGGCTTGTTTGCGGCGTTGGCTTTGACCTTGGGCTTGCCCGTGGTGGTTGCCGCCATGTGGTCGGTGGTTGACCCGAAACAAGGATGGTTCGCCCCCGATCTTGTGCCGCCGTCGGTGTCCACGTACTTCTGGAGCGCAACGCTTGGCGACCCCAGCATTCTCGAGGCATTTGGTTTAAGTTTGCTGATTGGCGCAATCGTAACGCTCCTGTCGATATTGCTGGCATTGCCTACCGCCTATGCGCTGGCACGGATTCCATTTCGTGCCAAACGCCTGATCGAACTTTTTATCCTCGCGCCGCTGATCGTGCCTGGCATTATCATTGCCATTGGGCTGGGCACACTTTTTTTGCGTTTGGGTTTGGCGTACAGCGTGGCGGGTGTGGTGTTGGTTCAAACGGTCGGTACGCTGCCACTGATGATCCGAATTCTGTCCGCGTCGCTCGAGGGGATTCCCGAAGATGTGCTGCGTGCCGCCCGAACCCTGGGCGCAAACCCTTGGCAGATTGGCACGCGCATCGTTGTGCCACTGGCTCGACCTGGTTTTCTGGCGGGCGGTTTGCTGACGTTTATCTCGAGTTTTGAAGAGTTTGACAAAACCTTTATTGTCGGTTCGCCAGCCGTGCAAACCCTGACCACCAAGTTGTGGTCCTTCCTGGGCGGGCAACTGATCATTTTCCCGAGTGCGGCGGTGGTCACGTTTGCCTTGCTCGTACCAACCCTGATTGTTTTTTTTCTGGCTGCCCGTTTTGCCAAAGACGATGTGATGGCGGCTGGCATGGGCAAACTTTGAGCTTTGCGAAAGGAAGATCATGTTTAAGTTGCTGGCAAAAGACAACGGCTTCGTTCACGTCTGCGGTCATCGTGGGCACAGCATTGGCGCTCCAGAGAACACCATCGCCGCACTCGAGGCAACATTGGCGCAGGGTGGCTCGAGTGCCGAAATTGATGTGATGCTGACCGCCGACGATCAGATTGTTTTGATGCACGATTACACCGTGGATCGCAACACCAACGGGCATGGTTTGGTCGAATCGTACAGTCTGGAACAACTTCAAGCTTTGGACGCCGGCGCTTGGTTCGCACCAGAATTTATCGGCACTCGAGTTCCGATGCTCGAGGAGGCACTGGCTTTTGCCAAAGGAAAACTGGGTTTGGTCGTCGAGATCAAAGAACCCTGGCGCACAAAGCGCTTGATTGAAGTGCTGGGCGAACTGCTTGAGCGCACTGGTGCTGCCGACGATGCCATTTTCATTTCATTCGATCATGTGGTGCTTCATCAACTCAAACTCGAGTTGCCAAACATCCGCACCGAAGCCATCACCCACGAACGCTTTGTTGACCCTGTGGCAGTTTTGCGTGCCGCTCAGGTGGATTCTGTGTCGATTGAACTCGAGATGTTCCACCCCGACGATGCCAAAGCCATTCATGACGCAGGGGTCGCCATTCGCTTGCACTTGCCGCGCCCGAAAATCCTCGAGCATTTCAAGCAGCTCGGCAAAGATGTCGAACTGATGCTGGGCGCGTGGCTCGAGTCTGGGTTGATTGACACGCTTTCTGGCGATGATGTGGGTTTTCTCGCAGCACTGGTCAAGAGATATTCGTTGAAGACTTCTGCCCAAAATGCTTGAGTTTTAGTTGCCCTCAGCCCAAACCGCGCTCGAGATTGCCGCCATGCAAGCCTGTTGCTCGAGCAACGACGAATCCAAGTCTGGGTGGGCATGAATCGCGGCGCGTTCGGCTTCAGACCAGTCGCGGGTCAACTCTGCCCGAAGATAGGGTGAGCTGCCAAAGAACACCTCGAAACGCTCAAAGTCGTGGCTGATCCCGCATTCAAGCTGCGCCCCATCCCGACCAAGAACGCGCAGGGTGGTGCCTGCACCGTTTTGAACGTCCACCACGGCACGGTCTGCTGTGGCACTGATGCTGACAAAAGGCGCGTTCGGTCCTTCAGAGACGCTGGTGCGCCCCTCAAGGATGGCATTGAGCAGATCACCTGGGCTGAGGCTGGCAGCCTTGATCCAGGTGGTTGGGCTACCGACCTGAAACGGCTCGCTTTCAAAGACTTGCCAACCGCAGGGTTGATGGCGGTCGCTGCCACCCACGGCGGGCAGCCGCAAACCGGCGTTCAACGCCGCCACCCAACGGTCTCGAGCCACCCAGTTGAGTGCTGCCCAAGGACCATTCCAGACCTCAAAAGCATCAAAGTGCTCCAGCAAACCCCACTGCCAATCGCAACTGGGGCAGACCGGTTTGGGATGGGCAAGAATGCGCAACATGCGCTGCGAGAACGCCGTCTCGAGCGTTTGTTGCACAGACTGGGCTTGGGTGTGCCTAAACTCGAGGTAGTCCCCCCTGCCCAGCGCCGTAAAATGTCCTCGGTAGGTCGTGACCTCTTGTCCCGCAATCACAGACGGCTGCATCTCGAGGTCGGCGTGGTGTGAGACGGTGTTGTGATCGGTCACAGCCAGAAAATCCAAACCACGCTCGAGGGCGGCACCGATTAAATCTTTGACACTGCCCACTGCATCAGAATGGTGGGTGTGGGTGTGAAGATCGCCGCGATACCAACGCAACGAACGCGCCGCCTGCAATTCAATCTCGAGCTTCACCTCGCAACCATCGGCGGGCAGATCGTACAAGCCGAGCAAGACCTGCCAAACCCCAGGGCGCATCAAGCCTGCCAGGTAGCCAGGTGTGGCGTTGGCGGGTGTGACCGTGAACCCAGTCCGCGCCCCGCCGCTCCAGCCGCGCAAGCCGCAGGGATCAATCAGTCCAAGATCGACGGTGGCGCTCGTCGGTTCGACGCTGTAACGCACCGTGAGTTCTCGAGTGCCCTCGGGAACAATAAATTCCACCTCGGGATAGCTTCCCTGTTGGGTGTGTTCATAACGGCGTATCAATTCAAGTTTCATTCGAGACGCTCACCGTTCCGATCAAAAAAATGCAGCCGCTCAGGGTCAAACTCAAGATACACCCAGCGCGGCAACTCGGGCGGCTCCGCCCCCAAGACCCGCACCGCCACCGTTTGCCCCTCTGCCTCGAGTGTCAAAATGCTTTCAGCCCCGAGCATTTCGATGTTTTGCAATTCTGCCCGAACGCTGGTTGCAGAAGCTTCAAGTCGAACGCGGACATCTTCGGGACGCACCCCAAACAGATCAGCTCGCTCAAGCTTCCCTGAGAGCGTGCCAAGTAGCTCACGAAACGCCCCATGATCCAGCTCGAGCAGGTTCATCGGCGGTTGACCCAAAAAGCTGGCGACAAAGGTGGTGGCGGGTCGGCGGTAAACCTCGAGCGGTGTGCCGACCTGCAACACCCGACCGTCGCGCATCACTGCCAAACGATCTGCCAGTGCCATCGCCTCGAGTTGGTCGTGGGTGACATAGACCACCGTCAGCTTCAATTCCCGTTGCAGCCGCTTGAGAAAGGTTCGTGCCTCAAAGCGCAACTGGGCATCGAGGTTGGAGAGCGGTTCGTCCATCAACAGCAATTGCGAAGGGTGAACCAGCGAACGAGCCACCGCCACACGCTGTTGTTGACCGCCCGAGAGTTGCGCCGGACGACGCTCGAGCAAATTTTCGATGCGCAGGTTTTTTGCCACCGCTCGTGTGCGGCTTTCGCGTTCGGCAGGTTTGATGTTTCGCACCTTGAGCGGATAGGCGATGTTCTCGAGGATCGTCATGTGCGGGTAGAGCGCGTAATCCTGAAAGACCATTGCCAGGTTGCGCTCGGCTGGGTCGAGGCGGGTGATCTCGCGCCCCGCCAAAAAGACCTGCCCAGAACTGGGCTGCTCGAGTCCGGCGATCATCCGCATGGTGGTGGTTTTACCGCAACCCGAGGGTCCAAGCAGGGCAAAGAATTCGCCAGCGTTGATGCTGAGCTGAAGCTCGGTCACGGCTCGCACCTCGCCAAAGCGTTTTTCCAGCCCCCGCAACTCGAGGTGTGCCGCCTCGGGCTTCATTGTTTGACCCCGCCAAAAAAGCGAAAGCCGTAGGTTCGGTTGACCCACCAGTACAAGGCAATCACAGGCAAGACGTACAAAAACGAGTACGCCGCCACCAGAGGCAACTTTGGGTCGCCGCCCTCATTGAAAAAGGCGTAGGCGGTCACGGCAGCCGGCAACTGTTCGGGTGAGCGCAACAAAATAAACGGGGTGAGGAAATTGCCCCAGACGTTGACAAATGTCCAGACGCCCACGACCATCAAACCTGGGCGGGTCAGCGGCAACACGATGTCCACCAGCACCCGCCAAGGCTTTGCGCCGCACACCCGAGCCGATTCCTCGAGCGAGCGCGGCAGGGCGTCCACAAAGTCGCGCAAAATAAAAATGGCGGTCGGCAACAAACCACCCGTCAAGACCAGAATCACCCCAAGGTGCTGGTCGATCAAGCCAAGGCGAAAGATCAGCAAAAAGATTGGCACCATCGCAACCGTGCCAGTGACCACCGATGAGAACAGGGTCAGGCTATAGATCAGTACCTGGCGACCTGGAACCCGTGCCCTCGAGAGCGCATAGGCTGCCAACAATGCGGTCAATGCCACCAGCACCATCGTGATGCCCGCCAAGATCAGGCTGTTGAGCAAACCCCTCATGGCAAGCGAGTTCTCGAGCACCACACGAAAATTCTCGAGCGTGAATTGCGGCAGCCGCACCGAGAGTTTGGCGTTCGCATCCCAGGGAGCGGTCAGCAACCACAACAGCGGCAGGCTAAAAAAACCGACGATCAGTGTCACCAGCAGGGCAAAACCCACCCGAAGCGAGACAAAACCAAACAACTCGAGCCAGAACGATCTTCGGCGGGTGTTCATGCAGTTCTCGCCGTTCGACGCTGTGACATCAGGTAACTCGCGGCAAGCACCGAATTGATCAGCATCATCACCACCGCAATGGCAGCACCACGTCCAAACTCGAGGTCACGAAACGCCACGCGGTAACTGAAAATCGAGAGCAAATCGGTGGCAAAGGCGGGTCCGCCTTTGGTGATCAGGTACGGCGAGAAGGTGTTGAAGGTCCAGAGTGTCACCAGCAGCAGGGTCGTGCCAGAATGCTTGGCGATCAAGGGCAGCAAGATGTCGCGCAGTACCATCAGCGGTTTCGCGCCCAACACCCGTGCCGTCTCGAGGTACGAGCTTGGAATCGAAGCCAAGGCACTGGCAAACAGCAGCATCGAGAACGCCGTGCCACGCCAGATGTTGAACAAGATGATGGCGAACAAGGGGTGCTCGAGCACCCAGTCGGGTCGTCCCAAGCCCAGGCTGCCCAAAATGGCGTTCAACGTGCCAAAATCGCGGTCCAGAAACGAAACCCAGCCAAACACCAGCGGCACTTCGGGCAGAATCCAGCAGACCGTGGCAAGCGAGAACACGAGTTCGCGCAGCCAGCCTTTGCGTCCATGAAACAGATAGGCGATCACAAAGCCCAGCATCACCTGTCCCAGCCCAGAACCGAGCGTAAAGATGACCGTGAGCAGCAAGGCGTGACCGAATTCGCCAGGGCGAAACCAGTCGGCAAAATTGAAAATAGCAGCGTAATTGTCCAAGCCAACAAAAGCAGGGTTAACGCTGTTTGCCCCCAACAAAGTTTGATTGGTGAAGCTGACCACCACCACCCAGGCAAATGGGAAGAATAAAAACAAAGCCAGCAACCCCAGGGCTGGGGCGAGCAGCAGCAATCCCACGCGGATCGAAATCAGCGATTCACGCATGAAGAACCAGACTCCAACTCGAGCGACCCGCACCACACAAAATCCATGAAACCAGCAAACGGCGCTCGAGGCTCGAGGTCGCCGTTTGCGGGCACGATGGTCGGGTCAAGCACACGTTGAGGGCTTCACTTCACGGCTTGCTCGAGCACATTGTCCGCCCCAACGATCTTCTTGACCGCCTCGCTGTAGGCGTTCATGGCATCAAGCGGGCTGGCTTGGGCGCTGACCACGCGTTCGGTCATCAGTTGGATTTCGCTGCTGACCTTGGGGTAGCTGGCGAGTTTTGGGCGGATCACGGTCAACGGCAGCAAGGTTTTTGCCATCTGGCTCATGATGGGGTCTTGGGTGATCGGCACGTCCTTGCGGGCGCGAATGCGCGGCAGGATTTTCTGAAATTCGGTTTGCATGGCTTTGCTCGCCATGAACGACATCAGCTCCCACGCCTCTTTGGGGGCTTTGGTGTTTGGGTTGATGACAAAACCCGTGCCGCCCGAAGCCGAGACAAAGCTCTGACCGTTCACGCCCTTGCCTGGCATTTGGGCTGGCATTTTTGCCCATCCCACCAACTCGTCGCGTTTCTCGAGGGCAAAATCGCCGCCTTTGGGCAGCAAGATCGAGCGCCAGAAGTAATCGCCTTCGATCAGCATTGCCATTTTGGCGTCGCGGAAGGCTTCAAAGCTGCGGTCGCGTCCCTCCTGAATCAGTTGCAAGCGGGCATCGCCCAGTTTTTCATCGACGTAAACGGTTTTGTAAAAGTTCAGGGCGTCGAGGATGCCTTGGTGCTTGACGATCCACTTGTCCTGGCTGTCGTCAAAGGGTTTGATGCCTGTGCCAAGCAAGAGCATGTACCAGCCTTGAAGCGTGGTCGCCTCGCCCATCGCGCTGCCGGCATTCAATTGAAGCGGCGTCACGTCTGGTAAAGCTTGCTTGATCTTGCGGGCGGTGTCCAACAAATCGTTCCAACTCTTGGGCTGCCAGGGCGTGCGGATGCCTGCTTTTTGAAAGAGGTCTTTGCGGTAGAAGATCATACGAACATCGGTGCCGTTGCCCACGCCGTAGACTTTGCCCTTGTAGCCCATCAATTCGCGCAAGCCTGCCGGAATCTGCCTCCAGCCTTCCCAACGGTTGACCTGGGCACCCGCTACCTGATCGAGCGGTTTAAGCAGGTTCGAGGCGACAAATTCTGGCACCCAGAAACCATCGAACGCCATCACATCGGCGCCTTTGCCCACCTGAAGGTCGAGGGCGTATTGCTGTTTGAGGGCTTCGGCTTTGCCAGTAAATTCTTGCAGCACGACATTGACGCTTTTGCCTTCACTTTTTATTTTGGCGTTAAACGCCGGCACAACGCTTTCCGAAAGCCATTTGAGGTCATTGCCAGAAACGCCGGCGATGGTGAGCTGGGTTTGGTTTTGGGCGCTGACAAACAGTCCAGACGCAATGGCGAGTCCTGCGACCAGTCCAAATTTGAGGGCATGGCTGTTTTTCTTTTGCATGATGTTCCTCCGGTTTGACGCTCGAGGTCAGACAAGCCAAATTAGACGAGAAATGTCAGTGTCGCATCAATCACAAAAGGTTGACAACCCAAGCTCAAGGCGTTTTTTATTTGCGTTCCAAATTCCAAATTTCTTTGGCGTACTCGTGAATCGCACGGTCGCTCGAGAAAAACCCACAGCGTGCCACGTTCAAAATTGAGCTTTTCGTCCACTCGGTTTTGTTGTGGTACGCCCGTTCGAGGTCGTCTTGGGCTTTGATGTACGACCTAAAATCGGCGAACACCAGGTATTCGTCGCGGTTGAACAGCGACTCGAGAATCGGTTTGAACAGTTCCGTATCGCCCCTGGAGAACGTGCCACCCGCGATCATCTCGAGAATCGCCCCAAGTTCAGGGTCTTGCTCGACCACGGCTCGAGGGTTGTAAGCGTTTTGTTTGAGCGCCACGACTTCGGGTTCGGTCAAGCCAAACAAGAAAAAGTGTTCTGCCCCAACGCGCTCGAGAATCTCGACGTTCGCACCGTCGAGCGTGCCGATGGTCAGCGCCCCGTTGAGCGCCAGTTTCATGTTGCCCGTGCCCGAAGCCTCCTTGCCTGCCAGCGAAATTTGTTCGCTGACATCGGCGGCGGGGAAGATTTTCCGCTCAGGATCAGGTTGAATTCGATGATTGATGCTTTAGGAAAATGCCTCTGCTAGAATGCCGTTGTCAAGAAGCTGACAATTATCAGACACAATGACCCGAGGGGGCTGCCGTTGAATCGAATTCTTGCACCACTGATCACCATCCTGCTGGTTTTGGGCGTTGGCTACCTTGTGTTTAGCTCGGCGAGCAAGCAATTTTCTGGTCCCGTGAAAATCAGGGGCGCGATTGGCTCAGAAAAAGAGTCTTTTTTTGCCGACCCCGAATTGCAACAAGAACTCAAATCCAAGGGTTTCAGCGTCGAGGTTGTGAAGGCTGGCTCGAGGAGCATTGCGACCACCTTTGACCTGACCGGTTTTGATTTTGCCTTCCCTGGCGGTTCGGCGGCGGCGCAAAAACTGAAAAAAGACCGCAAGGTTGCCAACACCTTCGACGTGTTTTACAGCCCAATGGTGATCGCCACCTGGAAACCGATCAGCAAAATTTTAATTGACAACGGCGTGGCGAGCAACAAGGGCAAGTACGACGAACTCAAACTCTCGGGGTTTCTCGAGTTGTTCAAAAACCAAAAACGCTGGTCGGATTTAAAGAACAACAGCGAATACGATGTTTCCAAACCCGTGCTGATCAACACCACCGACGTCCGCTCGAGCAACAGCGCCGCGCAGTATTTGGCATTGGTCAGTTACATTTTAAACAAAGGCAACGTCGTCTCGAGCGCGGCTGAGGCGAGTCAGATCATCCCAGAGACGGCATCGCTGTTTGCCAAGCAGGGTTTTCAGGAATCCTCGAGCGCCGGACCGTTTGAGGATTATTTGTTGATCGGGATGGGAAAATCGCCGTTGGTGTTTATTTACGAATCACAGTACCTCGAGAAGGCGGTGCAAAAAACCTTGCGCCCCGAAATGCGTTTGATGTATCCAAACCCCACGATTTTCACCAAGCATATTCTGGTGCCGCTGACCGAAAACGGGCGCAAATTTGGCGAGTTAATTGCAACGGACCCGAACATTCAACGGATCGCGGCAAAGCACGGTTACCGCTCGAACGACCCAGCGGCATTCGCCAGCGTGGTCTCGCAGTACAGCCTGCCGATCAAGGACAACATCGTCAACGTGGTGGATTCGCCCAGTTTTGAGATGCTCGAGAACATGATTCAAAGCATTGAAAAGCGTTAACGCCAGAAATCCCAGGAGGAACGTTTATGGAACTGACCGCACCCGAAACCCTGACCGCGCCCGAAGTCGTTCAACCCGTCGCCACCAGCGCCGCCGATGGCATGGTCAAACTCAAACCCGATCAACTCGAGGAACTGAATGACCGCGCCGATGATTTTGTCAAAGACGTGCTGAGCCTCGATGTTCATTCCGAGGATTTTAAAAAGCGCAGCAACGCCGTCAACGATTTGGGCAACGCCGAGGCTCGCCAAGCCGCCAGCGTCTCGAACCGCATGATGGAACGCCCGATGGCAGCCAGCAAGGGTTTGCAGGACAGCAATTCGCCGATCTCGAGGTCGCTGACCGAATTGCGGCGCACCGTCGAAGACCTTGACCCCAGCAAGCAGGGCGACATGTTCGCACCGAAAAAACTCTTTGGTTTGATTCCCTTCGGCGACAAGCTGCGCGATTATTTCATGCGTTACGAGAGCGCCCAGACCAACCTCAACAAGATTCTTGAGAGTCTCTACCGTGGGCAGGACGAACTGCGTAAAGACAACGCCTCGATTGAACAAGAGAAAGTCAACTTGTGGGGCGCGATGCAGGCGTTGCAAGGTTATGTTTATATTGGCAAGCAAATTGACGGCAAGCTCGAGACGCAACTGAATGCCCTGAAAACCTCAGACCCCGAAAAAGCCAGGGTGGTGCAGGACGAGATTTTGTTTTACACGCGGCAAAAAGTTCAGGATTTGCTGGTGCAGTTGGCGGTCAGCATTCAGGGTTATCTGGCGCTCGATTTGGTGCGCAAGAACAACATCGAACTGATTAAGGGTGTGGATCGCGCCTCGACCACCACGGTCACGGCACTCAGGACGGCGGTCATGGTGGCGCAGGCGCTGGCGAACCAAAAATTGGTGCTCGACCAGATCAATGCGCTGAACGCCACGACCAGCGGTCTGATCGAATCGACCTCGAAAATGCTGCTCGGGCAATCGGATGCCATCGCCAAGCAGTCGGTCAACACCACCATCGGCATCGACAGCTTAAAAGCCGCGTTTGAAAACATTTACACCGCGATGGACAACATGAGCAATTATAAGGCGGCGGCACTGACGAGTATGCAGCAAACCGTCACGGTCTTATCGCAGGAGGTGGACAAGTCCAAGCAATACCTGGATCGCGCCCAAGCCCAAACCGTGCAAGAAACCGTCAAAACCGCCGAGCAAGGATTCAAAATCTAATGCGATTCGCTCGAGCCTGGCTGCTGTTCTTGGCGGTTTTGATGGTCGGCTGCAACAGTGAGCCTCAAAGCCTGAGTTTGATCGCGGGTTCGGAAATCAAAGACCTCGAGCCGATTTTTGCCGACATGCAAAAAGACATCGGCGTGGAACTCAAGATCACGTACTCTGGCACCTTGGATGGTGTGGAGCGCATTCGAGGCGGTGAGGCGTTTGATGCCGCCTGGTTCTCCCACGCCAAATATTTAAACCTGGTGGCTCGAGCGAAAATCCAAAGCTCGGAGCGCATCATGCTCTCGCCCGTGGTGCTGGGCGTGAAACGCAGTGTGATGACCAGGCTTGGCTGGCGCGGCAAAACCATTACCTGGGCTGACATTGCCACGGCAGCCTCGAGCGGGCAACTGCACTACGCCATGACCAACCCGACCGCCTCGAACAGCGGTTTTACCGCCCTGATGGGGGTTCACGCGGCATTGGGCGGCAACAGTGCCAGCCTGAAGGGTTTTTTTGCTGGGCAACGCCTGACTGCCGGCTCGAGCGGCTGGCTTGCCGACGCCTACGTGCGCGAGCAGGACAGTTTGGACGGCATGATTAACTACGAAAGTGTGCTGCTCAGTTTGGGCAATAAACTGCACGAACCGCTCGAACTGCTCTATCCCAAAGAGGGCATCGTCACCGCCGATTATCCGCTGGTGCTGCTCGAGAATACCAAGCGCGAAACTTATCAGAAGGTTGTGGATTACTTGCGCTCGGACAAAATACAGCAACGCATCATGACCAGCACCCTGCGGCGTCCCGCCACCAGCAACGTGCCACTCTCGAGCGCCTTTCCCAAAGCCTTGTTGATCGAACTGCCGTTCCCCGCCAGCGAGACCGAGGTCAACAACATTCTGGCAAAATTCTTGTCCGACCAGCGCCGTCCGGCGCACAGCGTTTTTGTGCTCGACACCTCGGGCAGCATGGATGGCGCGAGAATCGAAGCCCTGAAAAATTCGATTAAGAACTTAGCGGGCACCGACACCAGCCTGACGGGGCGCTTTGCCCGCTTTCAAACCCGTGAACGCGTCACAATCATCACCTTCAACGACATCGTCAGTGCGCCCGAAACCATCACGATTCAAAACGATGCCAACCGTCAAACCGTTCAAGCCAAAGCCGAGGGTCTAAAACTTGGCGACGGCACCGCGATTTACAACGCCCTCGAGACGGCTTACGATTATGTGGCTAAAACCTTGCCGCTCGAGCCAGACCGTGCCTTCAGCGTGGTCTTGATGACCGACGGCGAGAACAACGCGGGCGATAACTACGACGGCTTTGCGGCAAAATTTCAAGCCCTGCCAGCCAGCACCCGAGCCATCAAGTTATTCCCGATCTTGTTTGGCGAGGGCAACGTATCTGAGATGAACAACCTTGCCACGCTGACTGGCGGACGGGTCTTTGACGGCACCAAGTCGCTCGAGGGGGCGTTCAAAGAAATCAGGGGTTATCAATAGTGCGCGGATTTTGGTTGTATATTTACTCGGCAAGAAATTTGTACGGCAGCCTGTTCGCCTTGGCGGGCTTGGCGCTGTATTTTGCGGGGATCATCAACGATTACTGGTATTTGATTGTTCCAGGGTTGTACCTGATCGGGGCGATCATCAACCCGCCAGGGCGTTCCGACCTCGACCTCAAGCACGACCTTGCCGATGGCGACATTAAAAACGAACTCGAGCGGGTGATCGCCAAAGCCGGAAGGCGAATCCCAAGCGAAGCCACCGAGATTTGCAACCGCATCAAAACCGCGGTGGTCGAAATGCTGCCGCGCCTGCGCAACCAGCAGGGCACACAGGACGCCTTCTCGATCAAGCAGGCGGCACTCGATTACCTGCCACACACCCTCGAGAATTATTTGGCGCTGCCGCCAGCGTATGCCAACCTGCACCCACTGCAAAACGGCAAGACCGCCAAACAGATTTTGCTCGAGCAATTAACCTTGCTCGAGCAGAGTGTGCAAGAAGCCAGCAACAATATTTTGCAGGGTGACGCGCAAAAAGTGCTGGTCAACAGCCGATTTTTGCAAGACAAATTTGGCAAACCCGAAGATTTTTTGCACCCAAATTAGGTTTGGTTCGGGCATTTTTTTTGAGACGGTGAACACATGCGTAAATTGATCGTGACCGAGTTCTTGACCCTCGACGGCGTGTACGAAGAAGCCACCCCGTGGCGCACGGATTACAACCCTGATGACGGTCAGTTCAAATATGACGAACTTTTTGAGAGCGACGCCCTCTTGCTGGGTCGCGTGACCGCCGAGGGCTTCGCCAAATATTGGTCAACGGCGACGGGGGCATTCGCCGAACGGATGAACAGCCTGCCGAAGTACGTTGCCACGACCACCCTGGGGTCCCTCGAGTGGAACAACGCCAGCGTTCTCGAGGGAAATGTGGTCGTAGCGGTGGAGGCACTGAAGCGGCGAGAGGGCGGGAACATCCTCACCTACGGCAGCGGCACGCTCGTTCAGACGCTCTTGCGGCACGGTCTGGTGGATGAACTTCGCCTGATGGTCTTCCCGCTCGTCCTCGGCAGCGGCAAGCGCTTGTTCTCGGGCGAGGATAGGCTGGCGCTAAAACTGAGTGCCTCGAGGGACCTCGGTGCGGGCGTGATGCTCCTGACCTACGAGCCTGCGACTTGAACCTCACGCTAGCCTTTACCAGACTCGAGATGATCGTCTCCAGCAGTCCTTGATCACAGCTCGAGATTGCTTAAAAAACTTGCGCGGTGCCGTAATAGGCGCTCTGCCCAAAGTTTCGCACCGCGCCGTAAAACACCAGCGCGTCGGCTTTGCAAGCCACTTTCAGCGGTGCCTGATACCAGTGATTCCAGTAGCGGTCACACTTGAGGTACATGTTCGAGAGAAAACGGCTGTCGATGCTTTTGCGCACCGTCTCATTGCGTCCCGCCGCGTACTTGGGGACGTTGCGGTAGCCAAAGTCGTGTTGACGGCAGGCGTTACTGTCAAAAATCACGGGTGGCGTCGGACCCGAGCAACCGTCGTCGCTCCAGTCTGGACCAGAGGTTTGAAAGTAATAATTCGAGAGGTAAGTCTCGTAAGTAATACCCGTGGCGACGTAGAGCGTGTCGTCGTAGTTCGGGTAGCGGATGGCGGTGCGCGGTGAAATTTTGTTTGTGAATGCCTCGAGGTTGGCTTGGTTTTCTGCACCCAGTGCCTCGATTTGCGCCTCTGACAAGGCATGAATCTGTGCCGCGTCGAGGTTTGGCACATCCTCGAGCCTTACCGTGGTTGGTGCTGGGGTGGTTGCACAACTTGCCAGCAGAGCCAGTAATATCACCGCCAAGATTTTTTTCATGGCTTCAATCTACATCGTTTAAACCTCGAGCGGGTCAAGATCAGGTCATGGCTTGGGCGGGTTAAACTGATGGCAGCTCGAGCCGTTTTGAAAGATTTGTGGCGAAGCACCCGCAATTCTTGATGTCAACCTGACACGCCTGTGCAACCCTGATGGTGTGACAAGTCCTCAGCCACCAACACCCAAACCGATTCCGCCTCCGCCAACGCCAAACAACGTTCCATTTCCACTTCCAGACCGTCAGAAGCCTCCAAAGCCCAACGTTGTACATCCCATTCGGGCACTTGATTTGGTGGGCAAGCATGAACTCGAGTGAAATTCTCATGCTCGGCAACGAACAACATGTTGCACAAACTCGGGCGACAAAGCTCAGGTCTGGATTTCTGAGTTCAGATTTTTGGGTCAAACTCTTGACGGCGAGTATGGGTGTCGCGGCTGTTTTCTTGTGGGGTCATTTGATATACAAACGCTTGGATGCGATGACCGGTAACCTGCCAAGCGGCAGGTTTTTTCTTGAAACCGCAGCCAATTGTCAGCCTTCAAAATTATTTGCGTTTCATTCCCCTGTGATTAAAGCCCGAGATCATATTTCGATAGTTAAATTGTTCAATCCTCAAATAATTACCCAAATCAAACACCTGCAAGCCGCCATTCGGATGGGTTTCAATTCGCCGTTGCAAATCAAGGCGGTTCAGCTCGAGTTCAGCCACAAAACCCAGATTTCCTTGGCTTTAATCCGTGGTGGGCGACCCGTCAGTTTGCTTTCGCGGTACAGAATTGGCGTGCGCGACTTTGTCACCCAATCCGGGGCGCTGGCGGGCATCAACGGCGCGTTTTTTGTCGATGCCTCGCTGTCGGGAACCAACAACACCCTGATCGGACCCGCCATGACCGAGTCGCAAGGTGGGTTTCAAGCCGAACGAAACCCGAGCATTCTCGGGCGCATTCAAAAACGACCTTTGGTTTTGTGGAGTACAAAACGCATTGCGATTGTTGAATTTCAATCCAGCCTCATGAACTCGAGCCAGATGCTCAAGCTGATCGTTCCAGGGTTTAAAAATGTCTTTCTGGGCGGCGCGTGGATTCTCAAACGCGGGCGGGTTTTCACGGATCAAGAATTGCTCGAGCGACCCGCGCCGCAGGATGTCAACGACGTTCGACCACGGGTGTTTTTTGGTCTGACCGCGCACGGCGAGCTGGTGCTTGGCGCGTCACTGAACCCCACAAGCTCGAGTGACCTGGCACGGGCGGCGCTGGCGGCTGGTGTGCGTGAGGCGGTGCTGCTCGATTCTGGGTATTCGACATCGCTGGTGTTTCAAGACAAGATCATTGCCGTCGGTCGGCACAATGCAACCGTTCCTTCAAGACCCGTCCCTCATGCGATTGTGGTGATGGATGATTTTAAGAACACAGCCAGATCAATTGTAAAATCCAAAGCACCCCAAACGTACTGAGGCTGTTTGCAAACTAAACCGACACCTTGCCGGTGTCCTCGGTTGACGAAACGTTTCGCGTCTGAAATGACAGAATCCTGACATTTACCCCCGAGACTCGGTCATGCGAGAAATCACTGCCGAAGCCTCGTGGTTGTCGTTCAACCGTCGGGTGCTGGAACAAACCAAGCGCCCCGATTTTCCTCTTCTCGAGCGACTGCGTTACCTTGGGATTTGGGCTTCCAACCAAGACGAATTTTTTGCCGCCAGAATCTCGCGGGCGTTTCTTGAAGACCGTGCGACCCCAGCTTACCAATCCATGCTCGAGGAGGCTTTTGCTCAAGCCGAAGAGGCGGGACGCTTGTACCTCGAGTTTTTAAGGCAACTCGATGGAATTGGCATCAAAGTGCTCGAGCCTGCCCAACTGACCCGTCCCGAAAAGCAGTTTTTTGGCGCGTATCTTGCCGAAGAGGTTGTGCCGCTAACCGATTTGATTCGGGCTGAAGAAATCACCGAACTGAAAACGGGCGCGTTGTACTTTGCGGCGGGCGAGGGCGAACTCCAGTCCATCGTGCGTCTGCCCGAAAGCATTCCTCGGGTGCTTTCGATCCCAGGACGACCCAACGCCTACGTGCGCTTGGGGGCGTTGGTACGAATGCGCAGCGATCTGTTCCTGCCCGAAGCCAGCCGTCTGTTCGAGTTTCGTCTGGTGCGCCTCGCCCAACTTGCGAGGTCTCGAGCCGACTGGGATGAGCTTCCAGAAGCTCTCGAATCCAGGCTTGACGGTACGGTCAGCCACCTGGAACTCGAGGAGGGTTTCCCGAAGACTTGGGCTGAGACCATGCGCAACGCGCTCGAGTTGCAACCGCACGAGGTCTTTGAACTGACCCCGCCGCTGGTGCTGAGTTTTGTCAGCACCTTGGTGAACGATGCCCCACCGATCACCAAATTTGCGCCCACCAAAATGATCAAACCCAAAGGATTTGCCGCCGACCCTTGGGCGTTCCTCGAGAAACGCGATTTGGTGCAGTACCATCCTTTCGACGATTACGATACGGTCGAATCGTTTGCGCTCTCGAGTGCCCTTGATCCCAAAGTCCAAACCATGCGTGCCACCCTGTACCGCATCGGGCGGGTCAATGGCATTGCCGAAGCCTTGATTGAGGCGGCAAAGGCGGGCAAGGATGTGGCGGTGCTGCTCGAGGGACGCGCCAGATTTGATGAACTTTCAAACCTCGAGTGGAGCTTGCGTTTTCAAGCGGTGGGTGTGCGGGTTTTGCCATTGCCAGCCCGCAAGGTTCATGCCAAAGCCTTTTTTGTGCGCCGAGGACATCAAGAATTTGTGCATTTGGGAACTGGAAATTACAACCCAACCAATGGCAAACTCTACACCGATGTATCCTTGTTCACGTCCAATCCTCAAATCACCGGCGATGTTCGAGCGTTCTTTAAAGCCTTCGAGCAAGAAACTGTTCCAGAACTAAAACTGCTGAAAACCGCCGCACCAATTCGTGATTTGCTGGTCGAATCGATTCTTGGGGAAGCTCACAAAAAAGGGCACATCATTTTAAAATTCAATCACATCACCGACCGTGCCATTTTGGAAGCGCTCGAGAAAGCCAGAACGGCGGGGGCGAAAATTCAATTGATCGTGCGCAGCACCCTGAGCACACTCTGGGATGATGTTAATATCAAAAGCATCGTCGGACGTTACCTTGAACACGCCCGAGTTGTGGCGTTTAAAAACAAAGGACGTTGGAAAGTCTGGGCTGCTTCCGCCGACGCGATGCCACGCAATTTGGACGGACGCTTTGAACTGATGTTCCCGATTTTGAACGCCCGAGAAAAAAACAAGGTGCTCGAGATTCTTCATGCCCAAGTGCAAGATGACCAAAACGCTTATGCGCTGACCACCAAAGGGCAACGTGCACGCTGGGGTGGAAAGCACAACGGACAACACCTGATTTGATTGACAAGCGACGACGCTTGTCAATGACCAGCCATGTAGCGAGACTCCAAACATTGTGCTGACGAATGGATGTCACCCTGGGTGATCGCGTCGCAGATCGACGATGCAGCGCCACAAACCCGTCAACTCTTTTTTCATTGGAGATTTTTATGCCCCATGCCATCGTGATCAACGGACTGGACAACGCTTATATTCGCGAGTTGGGTTGCCCATGTGAGCGTTGCCAGCGTCAAACCCGAGCCGCCAACACTTCGGTTTCGATTCTCGAGACGCTGCCAAATGGCAGGGTAAAACGCCATCTGTTGGTCGATGCGGGCGCGGGTGTCCGCGAGAGTTTGATGTCGCACGCGGTACTCCGTCCCGATTTTGTGCTCGACGGCGTGCTGTTGACCCACTGGCATGTTGACCACACCTGCGAGTTGCCGCATTTGGCGACCACGCTGGCACGGTCACGCGCCCGAGACGGCAAAACCCTTGACCCAATTCCGGTTTGGTGCCGTTATGGCAGCAAAGGGTGGTTGGAAAAAAACCTGCTCGAGAAAGCACCGCTAGAATTGAGGTCTTTTGGGCAGCTCGAGCCGAGTGGAACCTTGCTCGAGCCTGTGGCTGTGGGCTGGGCTGGAATGCGGGTCACGCCCGTCACGATCTCGCACTCTTCGGCAGACATTTCACCGTTTGGTGGCAGTGAAAATTTCCCGAGTTGCTGCGGTTATCTGCTCGAGTTTTCAAACGGTGTTCGGGTGGCGCTCTTGTGGGACATGGATGTCAATAACACCTGGCTCGAGCATCCCAATGCGGCAAACCTTGAGACGATAGAACGCCTGCGCGGAGTCGATCATTTGTTCATCGACTCCAACACCTGGCTGTACGATCAAAACAAACTTGGGCGACCCGCCAGCCATCTCTCAACAGCGATTGTGCGCCGTTTTGCTGCCATCCTCGAGCCGAAGCAGACCTGGCTGATGCACCTCAGCGGACACGAAGACCAGCCTGGAAGTGGCTTCGGTTGGGATGACGCCACCTGGCGGCGCAACGCCAAAGCGGCTTGGATTGAAGCAGGTTTGAGTGGCGGTGTCGATGTTCCGAGCATTGGGCAGTTGATTGTGCTCGAGCCTGAACTGGCGCCTACAGCCAACGGCGTTTTCTAAATTGCGCCAGCAGCCACCAGACCACCAAAGCACACAAGATCAGCACCAGCGGAAACGCCCAGGGGCTGTTCATGCCAGGGATCGAAACGTTCATGCCGAACACGCCCGTAATCCAGGTTGGCACCGCCACCAAAATCGTTGCCACCGTCAAGACCCGCACCACAATGTTGAGGTTGTTGCTGATAATCGACGCGAACGCCCCCATCATGGTTGACAAAATGTTCAGTTCGACATCGGTCATCTCGAGCGCCTGAATCATTTCGGTATGAGTGTCCTCGAGTTGGTCGGCTTGGCTTTCGTTTAACGCCAGGACGTTGTTGCGCCGAATCCGCTCGAGCATGGTGGCATTCGCCCGCAGCGCCGTGCGGAAGTAGACCAAACTCTTTTCGATCCGCATCAATTGCAACAACTCGCGGTTTTGGGTGCTGCTCTCGAGGTGATTCTCGAGCGCTTCAACCGTGCGGTTGATGCTGCGCAAATTTTGCAAATAACGCTGCGCCACCCGCAGCAGAAGGTGAAGGGTAAAGTCGGTACGCTCGAGGCTGTTGGCGGCGGGAAGTCGTCCAAAGCGCAGGTCAGACATGACCGTGTGCCGATGCTCGCAAATCGTGATGACATTGCTTGGCGCCAAAATAATTGCCAGCGGCACGGTGTCATACGGCACGCCAGCGCCCTCGCCGAGCCAGTGGGCGGCTTGCACGACAATCAGCGTAAATTCGCCCGATTGTTCAAAACGCGGATGCTCGTCTGGGTCGAGCGCATAGGTCAAAAATTCGTTTGGCACACCGTAATCGAGGCGTAAAATCTCGAGTTCGGGTTCGCTGGGTTTGATCGCATCGACCCAACCGGTGTTTGCTGCGCCGGCATCGGCATCGCTCACCGAGGCGAGGCGGAGCATTTGGGTGCCGGTGGTTTGGTAGCGGTGCAGCATTTCAAAACCAAACTACCATTGAAGCCCGAGCCTTGGGGTGATCTGGTTGGATCGATAGCGAAAATCTCGGTGGTCAAAATGGGCTGCCATTTCTTTGGGGGCATGGTGAAGCACGTGCCAGAGAGGGATTTTGAACTCGGGTGTATTCAAGTCTGGCGCTTAAAAGGATGACACCGAGCTGAAAGAACCACACCAAAATGCCTGCCATGAGCGCCTTGAGCCAACAAAAATTTGAACCATCAATTCCAACCCAAGAGCCAGTCGCACAACCGACACTGTCTGGTTCGCTGGCAAAGCTTGCCATCAGCGATTTTCTGAACAGCATGAGCCAAATGAACACACCAGGTTGGCTCGAGTTCCGACCCTCGGGCATTCGATTGCGCCTTTACCAGGGACATCTGGTCGGCGCGAGCGGCACAAAATTTCCGCTCGGTTCGATTCTGGTGCGGCGCGGGGTCTTGACCGAAAGCCAACTCGAGCAGGCTTTGGCTTTAAAGCGCCAGCAAGCCCAGGGCACCGCTTTTCTGGGCAGCATACTGATGCTCGAGCCATTCAATCTTTCCAGGGCAACAATCCTTGACGCCCTCAGCACCGAAATCATGCTGACCGTGCACCGTTTGTTGCTCGAGCCTCAAGAGCGTTACGCGTTTTTCAGAGCCGATCCGCCGCCCGTGCTGCACCCCAAAGTCAATGTCGCCAAAGCACTGCTGACCTCGGCTGGCGTCGCCGATGAAATTGCGGTCAGCGCCTTGCCGCTGGATGCCATGATGCGAATGGTGCGCAACCCAACTGAGGGCACCATCAACCTTTCGCAGGACGAATGGCGCTTGTGCAGTTACCTGAACGGGCGGCGCAGCTTGCGTTCCGCCATGCAGCTTGTGGCGACCAGCCTCGAGGATGGAACCCGTCGCTCGCACCGCGCCGCGCAACATCTGGTCGAGCACCGTTTGATTGAATTCGCGCCGGTCATGGGTTTGAGTGCTTTAATTTTGGCGAAACGCAAAAACACGGGCGCGAATTACCACCCGCCAGCCAGCCTGACCGCGAACTTGTTCGTCAAACAAATCGACGGCGTTCGCAGCGCCCGAGCCATCGCCGAGGTGTTAAAGCTTCACCCCGACCGTGCGGCGCAGATTGCGGTCAGTTTGTTCCGCGACAACGTGATTGAAGTGATCGAAGGTCAGTTTGAGCTTGATCTGTTGCTCGAGGAGTATTAACACCTGACACGATTCAGGGGATCAACGACCTGACACCCCCATGAAATCCAACTGGCATTCTGGGATTGTTCAAGTTGATTTGGAAAATTGAATGCGGTTCGCTCGAGTGCTCAGACTTTTAAAACTCGAGTTGCTCAACACAAGGGGGAAGAAACATGAAACGACTGTTACCCGTTTTTGCTCTGGCGGCGCTCGGCTTGAGCGCCACAATTCTCGCACAAGGTCCTGTCAAGCTCAGTTTTTACTCGAGCGGCGACGTGAACGTCAAAAACCTCTGGGAACAAAATCTCTTGCCGATGTATCAAAAGCAAAACCCGAACGTGCAATTTGATTTGATCTTCTCGCAGTCCGGCACGGGCAACCAGGCGACCCTGGATCGCATGGCAGCCGCCAAAAAAGCGGGGCAGGCTTCGGGCATCGATTTGCTCGAGGGTCCAGTTTTGGAGGCGGGCGAGGCAGGCTTGTTGGTCGCAGTCAAAAGCAAAGACATCTCGAGGCTCAGCCGCGTCGAAGCCAATGTCTTGGCTCGAGCCAAGGGTTTTGGCGTGCCGTATCGCGGCTCGAGCGTGGTGTTGGCGTACAATTCGAGCAAGGTTGCCAAACCACCCAAGACGCTCGAGGCGCTGCTGGATTGGATTCAAAAGAACCCTGGGCAGTTCACCTACAACACGCCCGACACTGGCGGCAGCGGCAATGCTTTTGTGACTCGGGTCTTAAAACTGGGGCTTGAATCCAAAGACGCGACCACCTTCGAGACGGGTTACGAACCGACACTCATCAACCAGTGGGACAAGGGTTTTGACACCTTGAAGAAACTCGCGCCAAACTTGTACAACGGTGGACAATACTCCAAGAACAACGCCGAGACGATTCAATTGCTCGCCAAGGGCGCGATCAACATGGGTCCGGTCTGGTCGGATCAAGGGCTGTCGGCACTGAAGCAAGGCATCCTGCCCGAGAACATCAAACTGGTGCAAATCAACCCGCCGTTCAGCGGTGGCAGCTCATACCTGGGCATTGCCGCCGACAGCCCCAACAAGCCCGAGGCGCTGAAGTTTTTAAACTGGGTGCTGGGTGAGGAAGCCCAAGCCGTGATTGTGGACAAGATGAACGGCTACCCAGGCGTCAAAATCACCGCCATGCCTGCGGACGTGCGCAAGAAATTTGGCACGATTGCCAAGAGCTTTAGCTTCGGGTTCTCGAGCAAGTTCGGTGCAGACATGAACCGACTGTGGTACGAAAAAATCGCCGGCACTCCGCAACCACAACGTTAAGCAACCACAACGTTAAGCAACCACAACGTTAAACCGTGAATCAAACTGCCTCCTCTTCCCCCTCCCCAGCCGCCCGAACATTCGGGCGGTTCGTCCATGCTTGGCGCAAACCAATGCTCGGTTTGCTGTTGGTCTTGCCGCCAATTGTTGTTCTGATTTTGCTGGTCTTGTACCCCGCGCTCGAGGCGTTGCGGTTTTCGCTCGGATTTGTGCCAGCCGACAATCCCGCCTACGCCAGCGGTCTTGATCTGGTAACCAGCGACACGGGATCGCTCGAGGTCTTCAAAAAACTGTTTGCCAGTTCGTTCTTCTCGAGCAACCTGGCGCTGACCTTGCGGGTGTCGTTTGTTTCGGTGCTGCTGCTGGTCTTGGTCAGTTACCCGCTCGCCCTGTTCGCCCGTTTTGGGCGCGGCAAACTGGCAGATGTCGCTCGAGTCTTGTATTTGCTGCCGATGTTTGTTCCCGTGGTGATTGCCACCTATGCCCTGATCACCTTTTTTGGCGACAACGGCTGGCTCGAGGCGATTCTTGGCACGGTTGGCATTCCCTACCATTCGGTGATTCGTCAAGAGGCTGGCATTGTACTGGGTCACGTCTGGGTTGGCGTGCCGTTCGCGGTGCTGATGCTCTCGAGCGGCTTGGACGGCATCTCGAACGAGAGTCTCGAGGCGGCGCGAGATCAGGGCGCGAATGCCTGGGTGGTGTTCTGGCGCATTCTTTTGCCGCTCAACATTGTGCCGCTCTTGATCGTCATGACCTTTTCGTTCATCGGCGTGTTTGGCAGTTACACCGTGCCCTACATGCTCGGACCGAGCGCCCCGCAAATGCTCGGGGTCAGCATGGCGCTGAACTTTGGCGCATTTCGTCAGCCGCAACAAGCCGTGGCGATGGCGGTGGTCAGTTTTGCCTTTTGTGCCTTCGCTGGTGCGCTGTACGTCTGGTCGACCACCCGAGGTCGAAAATCGTGAAACCGACCTGGTTTCTCGAGCATCCCGCGCTCAGGCGTGCGGTGATGTTGTCGTTCGTGCTGGCGTTTGGCGCATTCCTGATTTTGCCACTGGTCACCTTGCTGCTCTGGGCGTTTTCGGATCGCTGGTTTTTCCCCAACCTCGTGCCGCAGGTTTGGGGTTTTAAATGGTGGGGCTGGATTCTTGAGAACACCGATATCACCAAAGCCGCCCGTTGGAGTTTTCTGATCGCCCCCACCGTGACGCTGCTGTCGGCGGTGATTTGCTTGCCTGCCGCCTACGCTTTTGCGCGTTTTGAATTTCCGTTCAAACGGTTTTTGTATGTTGCCCTGCTCGCCTCGAACGCCTTTCCAAAACTTGGCTTGTACATTGCCATCGCCGCGCTGTTTTTTCAATTTCGCTTGATCGGCACGTTCTGGGGCGTGGTGCTGGTGCAACTCATCAACACCCTTGTGACCATGACCTGGATTCCCGCCGCAGGGTTCTCGAGCGTCCCACGCGAACTCGAGGAGGCGGCACGGGATTTGGGTGCGAGTCCCTTGCGGGTGTTTTTTGCGGTCACACTGCCAATTGCCATGCCTGGTGTCATCGTCGCCATGATTTTGGTGTTCCTGGGTTCACTCGATGAGGCGCAAGCCACGCTGCTGATCGGTGCGCCGAACATCATCACGATGCCCGTGCAAATGTACACGCTGGTCGGAAATTACCCCGAACCCGTCGGCGCGATTTTCAGTATTTTGCTGACCATTCCATCGTTGATTTTATTGGTGCTGGCGCGAAAATTCTTGGTTTCTGGCTATCTGGCGGCGGGGTTCAAATGAGTCAAATCAACTTTATCGATGTCAGTAAGTCTTACGCGGGAAAACCTGCCGTGGACAAGCTCAATTTGGAAATCAAAAGTGGCGAGTTCGTCAGTTTGCTCGGACCTTCGGGTTGCGGCAAAACCACCAGTTTGAGAATGCTGGCGGGTTTTCTCGAGCCTGATGCGGGCGACATTCAACTGGCGGGCAAAAGCGTGCTCGGCTTGGGCGCGGAGGTCAGACCCACCGCGATGGTCTTTCAGCGCTACACCCTCTTTCCGCACATGAACATTTTTCACAACGTCGCGTTTGGCTTAAAACTCAGGAAGCTCGAGGCGCAAAAAATTCGTGATCGGGTTGCCAAAATGCTCGAGTTGGTGGGTTTGCCAGGCTTTGAAAAACGGTATCCCGCGCAGCTTTCGGGCGGACAGCAACAACGTATTGCCCTCGCCAGGGCGCTGGTGGTCGAACCGCAAGTTTTGCTCTTGGACGAACCACTCTCGAGCCTCGATGCGCGGTTGCGGGTGAACTTGCGCGAGGAAATTCGGGCGATTCAGCGACAGCTCGGCATCACCACGGTTTTTGTCACGCACGACCAAGAGGAGGCGCTGGCGGTTTCAGACCGAATTGCCGTGATGAACGAGGGCGTGTTGCAGCAATACGCCGCGCCCGACGAACTGTATACCAGACCAGCGACCTTGTTTTCGGCACAATTTATCGGCAGCATGAACCTGATCTCGGGACGAATCGTGGGCGGCTGGCTCGAGGCTGGCGCGTTTCGGATTCCCACCCCAAACCTCGAGCCGCAAAGCATCACGCTGGCGGTACGACCCGAAGACCTCGAGTTTGGGGTCACCTCAAGTTTTGCGCTCGACAACGTCAGCGCCACGCTCGAGGGCGTGACCGAGTTGGGGCATTACCGTTCGCTTCGGGTGAAAGCGGGAGCGTCCAACTTGACGGTTTTTGCCGCTCGAGGGAGCATTCCAGCCTCGAGCGGCGATGCCAGATTGTGGTTGCGTCGGGCGCTCGTGTACGCTGGCGACAAACTGCTGACCGAACTGATCGCCGAACCAAAAAACCAAATCGAGGTCATCTGATGCCGTTTCCACCCGCTTTAGAAGCCAGCCTCGAGGCTCGAGGGTACTTGAGAATCGCCCACCGTGGCGCACCGAGTTTTGGCATTGACAATTCCGACCTTGCAATTCTGGCGGCGCTCGAGCATCGACCCGATTTGATCGAAATTGACGTCCATTTTACCATTGACGGACAGTTGATCCTCTGGCATGACAACCACCTCGAGCACGATGGGCAAAAGCTCGAGATTGCCAAAACCAGCCTCGAGCGACTGCAAAAAGTTCGATTGTCAGATGGCTCGAGGCTGGTGACGCTCGAGGAAGCCATGAACATGGTGCGAGGGACTTGCGGTTTGTTGGTTGACCTGAAAGCTGACGGCTTGGCGCAAGCCATCATCGATTGCACGCACAAAACCGAACTCGAGACGGTGGTGGTTTGCGGCGGTTATTTTGAAACCCTGAAAACCATCAAATCGCTCGAGCCGAAAATTGCGGTGTCTTACACCCCAGAATTTATTCCGTTTGGTCTGAATCCCAAAGTCAAAGCCGATTTTCTGGACGCATTGACGGTCTACTGGCGCACCGTCACGCCAGGTTTTTTGAAAGCCTCGAAAGCGCGTGGGATTCGGGTGATCGCCTGGACGGTGGACGAGGCGGTGCAAATGCGAAAGCTCATCAACATGGGTATTTCTGGCATCACCACCAACCGAATTGAACGGCTCTCGAAACTCAAGTTTTCTGATGCGGTGCTCGATGTTGGTTGAGAACAAATTCGGGTCATTCAACTCTCAATAAAAGTTGAGGTACACCCGAACTGGAGCGCATTACTTCCCAGTCACGCTCCAGTGACGCTCTCCTTTCTATACTTGCCCTCGAGTTTTTGAGAGGAGCGAGCATGATACGATCATTACGAATCTCGAGGGTTGGGAAGTTGAGTGTGGTATTGGCGTTGCTGGCGGGTTTGAGCGCCTGCCCCAGCGAGGGATCGAACCTGGGTTCAAACCCGCAAAAACCGCCATTGACTGGAAGTTGCGACAATCCAACGCCAAACCAACTGACCCCAGAAGCCTTAAAGGTCAAAGGTTATTTCGTGAACGCCTGCGGGCAACCCATTCCTGGCGCTCGAGTGATCGTGCGCAATGCGTTTGCTTCCTCCACGGACACGCCGTTTACGGTTGTTCCCAATGCGGAGGGTTTTTATTCGCAAAACTTGCCGCCCGCCTCGGCGAACGCTGCGGCGTTTCAAGCCATCGGCGAGGTTGGTAAGGTTTATGACGGCACGGATTACTGCCTGTGGGTGCGACCATCTGACGGTTCAAGCTCGTTTTCAGGCAAGGACGGCGCGGTGCAAAATCTGGTGTGGCGCGTCGCTGGCGAACGTCCCGATTCCAAACCGGGAGATCGGCGCTACTACGGCGGCAGCCTGTGGCTCTCCCCAAACCTCAGTGACACGTTTTCTGCGCCGCCAGAATCTGTATTGAAACTCTTGCTCAGACCCACCGCGCCACTGATTGATGGCACGCAGGGACAAGATGTGGAAATACAAATTCCTTGGGGACAACGCTATCAAACCTCGAGCACCCCAGCACTGAACGGAATTCCACTGGGCAAGTACCAAGTCTTTGCCGCCATTCAACTCCCGAATGACCCCGCGCTCTACAGGGTTTATGTCAACTTGGACGATGGCAAGAACAATCCATACGCGGAATCCACGGTCGGCAAGTTTGCGGGTGACCGTTCGGGCGCGGCGCTCACTTGCGCGGGAACAGCAATGATGCAAATTGGACTGAGTTTTAGCAAATAAATGTTGGAGGCTCGAGCATGAAATACAAACTGGTTTTCGCAAAAGAATCAGGAATGCGTTTTTGCAAGCAAAAAACCAACGGGGATTTTCAGTGCATCTCGAGCGGCACAACGGGCGGTTCATCCGTGGGTTTTGTGGCTCGAGTGCGCGGCAATTGATTTTGAAACTGGAGGAAGGCATGAACAAAATTGGAAGGGCAGGAATTGTTTTGTTGGTTGAGGCGCTTATAGGGTGCAACCCAACAAAGCTCGAGGAAAGGACAGTGTAATACACATCCTTTGTAATACACATCCTTTCGCAGGGTTTCAGTCGAACTAAAGTGCGTCCTCTCAACCGGAAACCCACAAAAAATGCTGTTGTTCTCAAGGAGGTAGCAATGAAGAAGTGGTTTTTTCTGATCATGGTTGTGCTTGGTTTATTAAGCGCTTGCAACACAGACAATCCGCCATCCGCTCCCAGCAATCTGAAAACCATTGCCAACGCGAGTAGCATCAGCCTCGTCTGGGATGCCTCAACTGGCGCAACCAGTTACACCATCGAACGCAAAGTTGACACTGGAATCTTCAGTGCGCTCACAACCGTAAGCGCCATCCAATACAACGATACCGACGTGACCATAGGAACTGCTTACGCCTACCGCGTCCTGGCGAGCAATTCCAATGGAGCGAGTGCCTGGGCAGAAACCCCAACCGTGAGCCTCGCACCCACGGTGACCTATCAAGCCAACCCGCTGACCGTTCAACCACAATACGCGACTGCTGGGGCAACCAGCGCAGAGATCGGACCAGAGGGCGGCACATTGAGCCTGGTGGATGCCAAAGGAACACGCTTTACCCTGAAGATCAACCCCGACACGCTGTATTTCAAAACCACCTTCACCATGACACCTTTGACTTCTGCAAGCAATGCCCCAGGTGAGGTGGGCGTTCTGGGCGGTGTGCGAATCGAGCCAGAGGATGTCATTTTCCCAGACAGCGCGACATTGCAAATCGTACCGACCAGCGCCCCCGAAACCAGCAAATCCAGAATCGGCTTTGAGTTTTACGGGCAGGGAACTTCATTTCACTTGCGTCCGCTCGAGGATAACGATGCCAATAGCGATCCGCTCGAGACCACCTTGGCGTTATGGGATGGTGGAACGTTCGGGCTGATTGACTTAAATACAGAACAAGCAACAGTCCAAGCCAATCAGCGCTTTCCAAGCAGTCCGTTTGATGCCTTTGCCCAATTTTCAGCTTTGGAACAAATACAAAATACCAAAACCAAGACCACACGATTGGACAGAGCGGATAGGGTTTTCTTTGCTAAAGCCCTCTACGATGGCACACTCAACGGCATGTTTGAGCACAGTATTCAGGATTACCTGAGCGAGGCTGTGAGTCAGAGGGCAACAATTGCTAAGGCGGAAGCAAAATTTAAAGAATGGGTGGCTAACCTGAAGAAATGGAAATTGATTGATGATCCCGAAATTGCGCCATTGGTCGGGAAGGGCTGGATTCTTCTGGCAAAAGCTTACCTCGAGTCGGTTCGCAGATCAGTGAACAGTTGCTTTGATGAAAAGAAACCAGGGCAAGGGTTTGTGGCAAATTATTGGGTCAAACTGGCAAGAAAAAAAATTGGCGATCCAATACCTATAACCATCCAAGCTGCCATGAGCAGCGACCTAACAGCGCTCCTCGCCGAGGCGGAAAAGTGTTTTACTTTCACGCTCGAGTTTGATTCACATTTGGCAGCGGTTGCACCGAACAAATTATTACTTGACATCGAAGTCAACGCAATTGGGAATTTGAGTTTCGATCAAGCAGTCATTCCACTCGAGCCTAAACATTTCAACATTGACGTGCTTGGGAAGTGCGGGAAAGTTGACAGCATTACTCACCATTTAGGTGATCCTGGTCGGTACACAATGACTGTCACGGTGTCAGATGAAGTTGATCTCAAGGAAGAGCGCCAAAACAACTTTAGCGCCATTGTTTTGAAGTACAATCCTGGCAATACACTCCAAGGTTATAGACTTTTGGATACGTGCCAATCGCTCCCTCCAATAGTTGTTCCACCAGAAACACCACTTTGGTTTGCATATTTCTATTTACTCCATGAAAACGAATACACTACTTCAACAGCATTATTTAGCATCAATACCTGGAGTGGCGAAATTGGGTTTGGTGATGCTTTCGCAGCTAAAACTTATACTGAAAAACTTTCCATCGATGGCACTGAAGTCAGCGGTACAACAACCATTCGTATCAAACACACGCCGCAACGTTAAATTTTAGGAGGTCATGATGAAAAAACAAGTCGCATTTTTTGGCGTCATCGCACTGCTGGGGCTTGCCCTCGCGCAGGCAACCTACAGCTTCACCATCAACGGTAAACCCACCAAACTCGAGACGCTCGAGAACAACGGCAAGGTCTTTGTCGAGGCGCAAAGTTTTGCCAAGGCACTTGGGGCAAGTGTGACGTTTGACAAAACCAAACGCAGTTTTGTGATTGTCTCGAGCGGCGGGAACGCGGTAGCTGATGTGCAAGGCACGAGTCAACAGGCGGGTGGCGAGGGTGTGCTCGGCAAGACCTACTCCCTGGGCAAGACCACCAACGCCCTCAACTTCACACTGACCAGCCTCGAGTTTAGCCTTGCGCCTGTGACCATGGACAATTACGTTTACGCCCCAAAAGCGAACGAGAAGCTCCTGGTGATGCACTACACCGTGCAAAACCCGCAAAAGAGCGAGCTGGGTGTGGCGTGGGATGCCTTCAAATTCACGGCAGTGGACTCAAAAGACATCAACATCGTGTTCAACAATTACGTGGCTCGAGACGGCACAACCAGTGTGTTTAACGGGCGACTGAAACCCGCACAGAAAATCAATTTGTTGGCAGCGTTTGCCGTGCCAGCTTCGGGCGCAATTCCAAAATTGATTGTTCAACGCGATTTGAACTCGAGCGTGCTGCGTTTTGATTTGCGCGGCAAGGTCAAACCACTGACAGCACCGTTTGCCGACCCAAGCGATGCCAGCGGCTCGAGTGTATTGACCGAAGTTCCCGCGCAGACTGGCACGTTTTACCCAGGCTCGAGTTTGGGCATCAAGCTCGAGGGCGTGGCGTTTTCTGACGAGAAGATGGACGGTAAAGTTCCAGAGGATGGCAAGCGTTATTTGATTGCCACGTTCAGCATCAAAAACATTCTGGGTGCGGGTGCGAATCCCGTCGGTTTCTCTTACAGCAGTTTCAAGTTTGAACTGCGCGATGCCGGGGGCGACAAACAGGTTTTCAACGGTTATCTGATCAAAGCCACCCGCGACGAACACGCCGACGGCAGCCTGAAATCTGGTGAGGAGTACCGCTTTCGGGTTTATTTCATGCTGCCAAAAGATTTGACGGCAAAAACCCTGGCGGTCTCTGAGGGTGAATCTCGAGCGTATGCCTTCGATGTCTCGAGTGCCAAGTAAATTTTCAGATTGAAAGCCTTATTGCAAAACCGTGTAAATCGGATTGGAGAGCAGCAGCGTGTTCTGCCATTCGCGCCCAACGCCATCTTGACTTTGTGCGTCTTTGGCAAACACCTCGAGTCGATAATAACCAACTCGAGGTTCGGTATCTACAAACTCGAGTTTGATCTCTTCACTGGCGGAAATGTCTTGGTGGGCGTGATAAAAACCGTTTTTCATGACGATCACTCGAGCCGGAAATTGAAGTTTCCCAATTCGCGCCTCGAGCTTCACGGTTTCGCTCACCTCGAGTTCCTCGCCCATGCCCGCATGGTGCTCGCCTGAGGTTGCCGTAAACTCGAGCGTCGGTCCGAGGGTCACATATGCCCGACCCGCCCTCACGCCGTCCAGAATCGCCTCAGACCGCAAGGCGCTCGAGTTGACGACTGTAAAGACCTGTCCGAGCCTGTGACGACCTTTGAAGGCATCGTGCGAGTCCGTTCCCGCCACGCCCGTAATCCGGTGTCCAGCCCGCAGCAAGCCATCCCAAAGCGTCAACATGGCGGTGTTGCTCGAGCCTTCCTGATGGTGGTAAACCTCGATGGCATCGCACAGAGTCCAGTCAAATTCGTGATAGCGCCAGCCCAGATCGAGCGCGAACGGATGGTTGACGCAGACCAAACCACCCTGGTCTTTGGTGGCTCGAGCCGCGTCGTTGATGCTCCAGGTTTCGGCTTCGTCCACAAACGGGTTAACCCATTGTTCCAAACCGTGAAAGTTCGCGTGACCGCGATGCCCCGTCATCTCGAGGCTGGTGATGAGGCAGAGTTTCTCGTCTGAGAGTGATTTGAATTCTGCCCAAGCCGCCGTGGTGAAATGATCGGTCAGCGCCAGAAAATCCAGCCCGTAACGCCGCGCCGCCGCGACCAGTTCGGCAGTGCTCGAGCGACCGTCGGAGTGATGCGTGTGCGAATGCAACTCGCCGCGATACCAACCTGGCGTGTCGTTGCCGTTTTCAGCGGCGACAAAAGGCTCGAGTTTCAAACCCGTTTCCAAACCAGCTTCAACCGTGAGGGTGTAATCGACCATGTAAGCGGTGCGCTCGAGGTCAAGAAATGCCAGCCACTTTCCAGCTTCAATCTCGCCCGCGATTGCGCCGAGCGAACCGAAACCTTCACCAAACTCGAGCGTCTCTTCAATCAAACCCACCGCGCCTGGCAGCATCCTCGAGCCGCGATAACCGTTCGGTCCAAAGACGGAAAGGTACAACTGGCAGATGCCAGGTTTGTCGTAACGCAAACAAACCCGCAATTGTTTGATGCCTTCGGGCACGTCAAAGCTGTGACGCAAATACGCGGCTGTGGTTTCGGGCGAGACTGTGCCAGTGACCTCGAGTAACTTTTGCATGAGGCAATTCTTTTATGGTTTCGTCTTCGCCTTGTCAGCCACATTGGAAACGCACAGGGGAGCGACTCCCTGTGCGCCAAAAAAGGGGAATACCCGAGGGGTTTATTGAGGCGTGCCGACACCCGCCGCCAAGCTCAGCGGTTTCTCGAGTTTGAGCCAGATCATTTCGTTGGCGTCTTTGACATCCTTGCCGCGTCCGCCCGTGCCAGGGTAATTGTTGTCGTTGGCAACCAGAATCGTGTTGGCGTCCAAGACCAGCACGTCTTCGATGGTCACATACGGAAATTTGAACATGCCGTTCACGCTGGACGGCGCAAGGCTGTTGGCGTCGTTGATGTTCATCAGGTCAACGACCAATTCTTTTTGCACCATGCCGCTGGCGTCTTTTTTGGAAAGGTCAATCTTGTAGACGCGTTTGAATTTGGCAGTCTCGCCCGAGGCTTGATCGCGCTCGAGCACCAGGTATTCGTTGTCGTTGATGACCGCAAAATCACCGATTGAATAGCTCTGGTCCTCGAGCTTGTAATACCCGATCACGCCCATGAATTTTTTGCTGGCGAGGTCAAACTCGTGAATCCGCAGCGTGCCCGGGGTGTCGCCCAAAACCGTTCCCTCGAGCATTGGGTAGAGTTTGGTTTTGCTCGGATTGATCGCCATGCCCTCAAAGCCCCTCGAGGCGTTGAGGTTGGCTGGCGTGGGACTGCCTGGATTTGGGCTGCTGGCGAGCACGCTCGGGTTGTTCGGCGAACGCACCTGGTCTTTGCTGGGGTCTTTGCCCGCGCCAAAATCTGGGGTTGGAATCGGCGCCTCGAGCATCTTGCCCGTGGCGTCAATGTGCAGCAGGTACGGTCCAAATTCTTCGCCCAGCCAGATCGTGCCGTCCTTGGCGAGCACGAACGATTCGAGGTCAAAATCGCTGCCCGTCAAGAGGCGCTCAGGGCTGGCTTCGTTGACGATCAAGAAGGGAATTTTCTTGTCGGGGTCGCGCAGTTGAATGAACGTTCCAACCTTCACGTCACCCGTGCCGCCGCTGGCGGTTTTGGCGGTTGGGGTGATCTGGTAAATGCGCAGCAAGAAGTCTGGGCTGTTGTACTTTGCGCCGTACCCGTTGTCGGGCATCATCCAATACGAGCCTTTGCTGGGTCCAAATTGAATGGCGCTGAAACCCTGCACGGGTTGACCCGCAAAGCGTGGTTGCTCGAGTTTTGCGCCCGTGCCGGTATATTGCCCCGAGGGAACGGTGCCATTAAAGGTATCGGCGGGCAGCATGGCAAAACCGACCAGATCGGTTTTGACTGTGCTTTGCGCCAGCGCGAGACTCAAACCAATTGCACCAAAAGCCAACAACAAGCGTGATCGCATCATTGAAACCTCCGTAACTCGAGACGAATTTAAAGCTCGAGTGTCTGGGTTTTGCAATTCACAAAAAGCTGACAAAATCACCTGACGAAATCTTGAAACTCGAGTCGCAACATTGGCGCATGGCAAATTATGGCGCAAACTATTTACGCGAGGCGACCCGTTTGTTCCTTTCCAACTCGAGCTTCAAAACCCCAGCCGAGGCGGTGGAGGCTGGCATCCGCAGTGTTTCGGAATGGTGCGATTGCCTGAACCGCGTTCGCGTGGCATACGGTTTAAACGAAGGCAGTAACCGTCAAACCCGAGATGCCGTCTTTAATGATGGCGAAATGGCAGCCTAAAAACTTGAGGTGAAATCGGTATGAATCATCGTCGCCTGACTTAAGCCGCTTAAGGTTCGGGTGTGAAAAACAAAAAGATCGTTTTTGTCTCGAGCGCCCTGAGCATCGCCGCGCTCGCCTCCGTCGCCCTCGTGACCCGCGCCCAACCGGCGGGCGCAATGGTCGGCGGCAACGCCATCAAGCATGTCTTGCTGATCAGCGTGGACGGAATGCACGCATCCGACTTGACAGTGCTGCTCAAAACCAAACCCGACGCCAGCCTGGGTGCCCTCGCCAGCACGGGTCTGACGTACACCCAAGCCTCGAGCAGTATGCCCTCGGATTCGTTTCCTGGCTTGCTGGCGCTGGTCACGGGCGGCACGCCAAAAAGCACGGGCGTGTATTACGACAACAGCTATGACCGCAACCTCTCCGCGCCAGGTTCAAAATGCGAAACCAAAGGCAGCGAGGTGGTGCTCGACGAGAGCGTCGATGTCAACCCCGATCTGGTCGTGACCAGCATCGACCCGAACAAGCTGCCTCGAGACGGCAGCAAGAATTGTGCGCCCGTCTACCCGAGCCAGTTCGTGCGGGTCAACACGATTTTTGAGGTGGCAAAAGCCGCAGGTTTACCAACCGCCTGGGCAGACAAGCATCCCGCCTACGATTTGGTGAACGGACCGAGCGGCAAGGGTGTGGACGACCTCTACACGCCAGAAATCAACAGTGCCGACGGTACGACGGGCAGTGTGACCAAAACCGAAGCCTACGACGACACCAAAGTTCAGGCGGTCATCAATCAGGTCAACGGTTTAAGCTCGAGCGGCGCAACCTCGACAGTGCCAGCGATTTTTGGCATGAACTTTCAGGCGGTCAGTGTCGGACAAAAACTGGCGGGCAATGGTTACAGCGACGCTTCTGGCACGCCGAGCGCGGGTTTGCTCGATGCGATGGTGCACACCGACGCCAGCATCGGCAAAATTGTCGCGGCACTCAAAGCCGCCAAGTTGCTCGAGAGCACCGTGATTGTCGTGACCGCCAAGCACGGACAATCACCGATTGACCCGAGCAAACGCAAGGTCGTGGTCGAAGACACGATTCCAAATCTGGTCGAGGGCGTTCAAAAAGGTCTTCTTGCCAAAGCCACCCAGGATGACGTCAGCTTGTTGTGGCTGACCGATGCCAGCAAGACGGCTGCCGTGGTCGCCAGCCTCAACAAAAACAAGGACGCGGCGGGCATTGATAAAATTATTTCTGGTGCTGCCCTGAAAAAAATGTTTGCCGATCCAAGCACCGACTCTCGAGTGCCGAACATTGTGATTTTACCAAAAGAGGGCGTGATTTACGCTGGGGCAAAAGCCAGCAAACTCGCCGAACACGGCGGGTTTTCCAAGAACGACACCAACGTTGCCATGATCGTTTCAAATCCAGGTTTGAAAGCCGCCACCTCGAGCGCCAACGTCACCACCACGCAAGTCGCACCGAGCATTCTTCAAGCCTTGGGCTTGGACCCAGCGCAACTGGGGGCGGTCAAGCTCGAGAAGACCAAAGTGCTGCCTGGTTTGTTTTAAACCAATTTTTCGAGCGCCAGCGGTTGGAGTTTTCCGACCGCTGGCGTTTTTGTTTTGGTCCGCTTGAGAATCAAAACTGTCACGCGCCTGTCAACCCCTGTCAGCGAGTGGTCAGTCACCCATTGATGACAAAACCGCACTAGGGTTGCCCTCGAGTCTCTTTTACAAATCAAGACGGCTTGGAAATCAATGGGGGTTGTATGCGCATCACACGGAAACGGATTGTTTCTCGAGTCGGTCGTTCTGTCTCTCGCGCCAGGCTGGTTCGTACAGGCTTGGTGGCATTAGCCTTCGCTGGAATGGCAGTGATCGCGCAGCAAGTCGCGGTGCGCCTGGTGGGTCGTCAAGCCGACGGTTCGGTGCTCTTGACCACCAATCAAAGCATCACCCCTGCCGGCAAGCAAGTCGAGTTCGATGGTCGCGCCAACGCGATGGCGCTCTCGCCCGACAAGAAAACCGCCGCCGTGCTGAATGGCAACGCCCAGGCGATTGTATTGATTGACCTCGAGACGGGCAAGGTCAAACAAATTTTTGACAAGGTTGGCGGCAGCGCCTCTTATGACGGCATTCTGTACTCGAGCGACGGCAAAAAACTTTACGCCTCGCAGACGGGTCGAATCGTGATCGCCAATGTGCAAACCGATGGAACTTTGGCACTCGAGAAACTGATCGAAGTGCCGCGCACCACCGCGTACTTTGCGGGCACCAGCCCCAGCAGCTACCCAGGGGGCATGGCACTCTCGCAGGATCAAAAAACGCTTTACGTGGCACTCTCGAGGAACAACGCGCTCGGGGTGCTCGACCTAGGCAGCAACCGTTGGACGGCTCAAATTCCCGTGGGCAATGCGCCGCACACGGTCATCGTTGATGGAAACACCGCCTATGTCAGCAATCAGGGCGGACGACCCGCCAAAGCTGGCGACAACACCGTCAACTCGAGCGGCACAAACATCGTGGCGGACAAGACCTCCGGTTTTGCCAACGCGGGTACGGTGTCGGTGGTGAACCTCGAGACCTTGCGCCAAACAAACAGCATCAAGGTCGGTCATCAACCCACGGCGTTGCTGCTGGATGGGCAACGTCTGTTTGTCACCAACTCCAACAGCGACACGGTTTCGGTGATTGACACCCAAGGCAACAAGCTCGAGCGCACGATTGCGGTCAAACCATTTGCGGGGGCAAAACTCGGCAGCAGCCCGAATGGACTGGCATTGATCGGCGAGAATCGTCTGGCGGTGTCGCTGGGGCGCAACAATGCGGTTGCGATTTACACCGTGCCAACCAAGCCAAGCGAAGCCGTGCTGTTTGAAGGTCTTGTGCCTGTCGGATTCTACCCGACCGCCGTCGCCAGCGACGGCACACACCTGCTGGCACTCAATGGTCGCGGTGTGGGTGCGCTCGGACCAGAGCGTGTGGGCGGACCCGACCCCGCCACCAACAAGAAAGCCAAAAGCGTGTACTCGGTGGTCTCGAGCCTTTCGATCATTGACCACCCAAGTCTCGAGCAACTGAAGAATTACACCGCGCAAGTCCTTCAAAACAACGCCTGGAACGCGATCCCGTCCGAAAAACGTGGCGACTCGAACGCTGCGCCCGTCGCCATTCCAAACCGTCTGGGCGAACCGAGTCTGTTCAAGCACGTGTTTTACATCATCAAAGAAAACCGCACCTACGACCAACTGCTGGGCGACGTGAAGGAGGGCAACGGCGACCCGAACATCGTGCAATTT
>CAXTTL010000008.1:0-54677 GCA_964247135.1 uncultured Deinococcales bacterium
CGTTGTACTTGCTTCCCTCATCCCCGACCCTTCTCCCAACTTCAGGAGAAGGGAGTTTAATTCTTTTACACCTGTGGCTCGAGGTTTTTCCTTCTCCCTGCGGGAGAAGCGACCATGCCCGTTAGGTGCGTTTTATGGTCAAGAAGGTGTCAGCGAAGCTGACGGATGAGGGCTTCAAGCGAGCCAGAGTACGCTTTTTGCTGTGAGACTCGAGCTTCCTGCTTAAGTCACGCACTGTCTCTCATGTAACCTCGGTGCGCGAGGCGCACCCTACCCGTCTTGAGAATTTGCCGCAAAATACATTGAGGTTTGCTCAAAGCAAAAATGGGTTTTGTTGCCCACAAAAAAAATCTTCACGCCGTAGAATGGTGTCTAGAATCAGGAGACGGCGTGGCAAAAGTTTTGGTGCAATTCAAATGCAATTCTTGTGGCTATACCACCGCCAAAAGCATGGGGCGTTGTCCGTCGTGCTCGGCTTGGAATTCATTTGAAGAAATTGTCAGTGCGCCCAGCAGCAAAAGCGCCTCGGGCTTTGGCGCTCGAAACACGGTGCCGAGCAGCGCTGTCACCCGTCTCTCGAGCGTGAAGAGTTCTGAAGAGCCGCGCACCAGTTCGGGCATTGGCGAGTTGGATCGGGTGCTGGGCGGCGGTTGGGTGGCTGGTGGTGTGGTGTTGTTGGGTGGCGAACCTGGCATTGGCAAAAGCACGCTCTTGCTGCAAGTTGCCGACCATCTGGCGTTGCAAGACGAAAAAATCTTGTACGTGGCTGGCGAGGAGTCGCTTGAGCAGGTGCGTTTGCGGGCGGATCGTTTGGGCGTCAAGGGCGATATCCTGATGACCCGCGACGTTCACGCCGACGGCATCACGGCGCTGCTCGAGTTGGAACGCCCCAAACTGGTGATTGTGGACTCAATTCAGACGGTGCAAACCGATGATGGTGGTTCGCCTGGCGGGGTTTCGCAGGTGCGCGAATCCACGGCGCGACTCACCCGAGCCGCCAAAGAAACGGGCGCGGCGATGGTCTTGGTTGGGCACGTCACCAAGGACGGCAACGTGGCGGGTCCCAAAGTCATGGAGCATATTGTGGACGCGGTCTTGATGCTCGAGTCGGTCGGGCATTACCGTCTTTTACGCAGCGTCAAAAATCGTTTTGGCAGCGTCGGCGAGCTGGGCGTGTTCGACATGCTCGAGCATGGTTTAAAGGCGGTAGACAACCCGAGTGCAGCATTTCTGGCGGAGCGTCCGGTGGGTGTGCCTGGCAGCATTGTGGCGGCAACCATGGACGGTCAGCGCCCGTTATTGCTCGAGGTGCAGGCGCTGGCTGCCAAAACCCCGTATCCTGCGCCCAAGCGCGTGGCGGTGGGTTTGGACGCGCGTCGGGTGGATGTGGTGCTGGCGGTGCTCGAGCGTCGCTTGCAGCTCTCGTTGGGCGGTTTGGATGTGTATGTGAATTTGGCGGGTGGGATGAGGCTCTCTGACCCTGGCTTGGACTTGGCAATTGCCCTGGCGGTGTACAGTGCGGTGATGATGAAACCAGTTCCCGAAGGCGTGGCGGTGTTTGGCGAGGTAGGACTGGCTGGGGAGGTGCGCAGCGTCACCCAACCCGCCAGACGTGCCAGCGAAGCCAGTCGGGTCGGTTTGACGCGCCTGGTCATGCCGCCAGGCGTTCAAGATGGCAAAACCCAAGGTGTGCAGAGCGTCCAGGAAGCCGTGCGTTTTTTGTGGGGACAGGCATGAAAACTGGTCTTGAAGGCTTTGATCCCTTGCGCGGCTTGATTCGTTTTGTGCTAATCGCCCTTGGCGCTCTGGTTGGTTATTGGATATCGCAGCGTCTTGTCAACGACGGCTTAAACCAAACCTATATTGCCATTTTGGGCGCATTGATTACCAGTTTGGTCACCAGCCGCCTGGTCAACATCTTGCGCGAAGGCGTGGCGAACACCGCCAACACGCTCATGACCATGCCGCCACAAACCGTGCTGGCAGCCACCATCGCCACGATCATGGCGCTCTTGATCAGCGTGCTTCTTAACAATGTGCTCTCGAACATTCCTGGTTACGCCTGGTATTTTCAACTTTTAATCACGGTCCTGCTCGAGGTGTTTTTGGTGACCGTGGCGGTCTTAAACCGCGATGTTTTCACGCCGTTCGCAGCCCGTCAGGTGATCGAGCGCCGAATGCCCGCAGTCGCGCCCAGCATTCAAAAATTGCTGGACACCAGCGTGATTATCGACGGGCGTATTCTCGAGGTGGCGCAATCGGGATTTCTGGAAGGAACACTGATCGTGCCTGGTTTTGTGCTGCGCGAATTGCAGTATTTTGCCGATCAGACCGATTCGCAAAAACGTGCCAAGGGCAGACGCGGTTTGGAAGTGCTCGAGAAACTTCGCGCCAACCGTGCGCTCGAGCTTGTCATTCGGGAATTTGAGGACACGGGCGGCGGGGTCGATGACCGTCTGGTTCGTGCCGCCCAAGAAATTGGCGCGAGCGTGTTGACCAACGACACCGGACTCTCGAGGGTGGCGGGTTTACAGGGCGTGACTTGCCTGAGTTTAAATGCCCTTGCCGAAGCCTTGAAGCCACGGTTTGGTGCGGGCGACGAACTGACCATCGCGGTGGTCAAAGAGGGTTCGCAGCCTGGGCAGGGCGTCGGTTTCCTCGAGGATGGCACGATGGTCGTGATCGACGATGGTCTGGCGTTAAAGGGTCGTACCGTGCGCGTGGCGGTCATCAGCGCCACACAGACCAGCCTTGGGCGCATGATCTTTGGCAAACCCAAAGAAGTGCTTTAAGCCAAAACTGCCATGCAATCCCAAAACAAAATCGTTACAATGACCCGCCTGTGACCAACGCTTTCTTAGAACCTCGAGAACCTGCACCGCTGCCCGAGGGTTGGCGGCGTCTAAAACTGGTGCTCGAGTGGGATGGCACGAACTTTGCGGGTTGGCAGGTTCAAGCCAAGGGCGAACGCACCGTGCAGGGCGTGCTCGAAAAGGCGCTCGAGCCTCTGGGAAATTGCGCGCGCCCGATGGCGGCTGGGCGCACCGACGCGGGCGTTCACGCGCTGGGCATGGTGGCGCACGTGGACGTGGAGCATCAAATTCCTGCCGAAAAGCTGCGCCGCGCCCTGAACGCCAGATTGCCCGAAGACGTGCGCGTTTTGTCCTGCACGGAAGCTCCCGAACACTTTCACTCGAGGTTTTCTTGCGCCTGGCGCTCGTACAGCTACCGTATTCTGAACGCCCGCACCCAAAGCGCCCTCGAGCGTCACCGAGCGCTTTGGGTTCCGCAACGCCTTGAAGTTGCCCCGATGCGTCACGCGGCGCGTCATCTCGAGGGTGAGCACGATTTTGCGGCGTTCGCCTCGCAGGAGGAACGCCAGACGGTGCGCAGCGTGTTCTCGTGCGAGGTGCGCAGCCTTCCCTTTCGGCGCAGCCCAGACGAGCAATTGATCGAGATTCAAATTGTTGGCGAATCGTTCTTGCGGCACATGGTGCGCGGCATTGTCGGCACGTTGCTCGAGGTGGGTTTGGGCAAGCTCGAGTCGGGTCAGGTCGCGCACGTCCTCGCCAGCAAAGACCGCGCTCAGGCGGGGAAAAACGTTGCCTCGCACGGTTTGTATTTTCTCGAGGCGGGCTTTGAACCCTGGACGCGGGAATGAAAATCCTGTTTATCAGTAACGGTCACGGCGAGGACGCCATTGGGGCATTCCTTGCCAAAACCATGCTCGAGCTTCAACCAAACCTCGAGCTTGAGGCGCTGCCGATTGTCGGGCGCGGTACGCCTTACGAGCAAGCTGGCATTCGTGTGCTTGGACCGCGTTGGAGTCCGCCTTCGGGCGGTTTTACGTTTACCAGCCTCGAGTTGTTTTTAAAAGACTGGCGCGATGGAATGCGTCAAAAAGCGCACGAGCAACACTGGGCAATTCGCAACTCCAGGGCGGATGCGGTGATGGTTGTTGGTGATGTCTACGCTTTGTGGGTGACGTTCAGTTTTGCGTTTAAAGCAGCAAAACCTCGGGTTTTTCAGTATCAACCGCTGGTCAGTCGGTATTACCAGGATGGCATGAGTGCCAGCGACAAACTCGAGCGGACTCCTCGAGTGACCGTGGACAGTTTTGTGTTGCCCGAACGCCTCTACATGAAACGCGTCGAAAAAGTCTTTGCCCGCGACGAACGCTCCGCCGCCTGGTTGCGCGAACTTGGTGTGCCCCATGCCAAATTTGCGGGCAACATCATGATGGATTTATTGACCCCAGAACTCGAGCTTCCAACCGACACTCGCCCTGTCCTCGCGCTTCTGCCAGGAACGCGCAACGATTATCTGTACAGCCTGCCGATCATGCTCGAGGCAGCGGCGTTGTTGCCCGAATTTCAAAGTTTCGCCGCATTTTCGGGAAACCTCGAGTTGCCCACGGGTTGGGTGTGGACTTCAAACTATTTTGCTCGAGTGGCAAAGCACAATTCTGGCATCGAAATTCCAATGCTCGAGACTGGTTTTGCGGCATTGCTTCAGGCTGCCAGTGTGGTGCTTGGAACTTCTGGCACAGGCAACGAACAGGCGGTTGGATTGGGAAAACCTGTGATTGGATTTCCGACCCAAGGACCGCAGTATTTGGAGGGTTTTGCCAAAGCCCAAAAACGCTTGCTGGGAGCAGGCTTAACCCTCGAGCAAGCCAATCCCGAAATCCTGGCTCGAGCCGTCAAAACCGCCCATCAAGATCAAAAATTTCGTGCTCGAGTTGCACAAGCAGGACTCGAGCGCATGGGTTTGCCTGGCGGGGCGAAACGGATTGCGCTCGAGGTTTTGGAAGCTTTAAAAACTTAAATTCGTTTTTGAAAAATGCGGTAACGCTTGTACTGTGTTGCCCCAAGCGCCTTCATGCCATTGTTGATCGCATCGTTGCTCTCGAGCGTCCAACCGAACTCGCCGGCGTTGTATTTGCTCTGTCCTCGCCAGAAGGTTTCGGCGTACAGCAGCGCGTCCAAACCGCGTCCTTGAAACTCTGGCAGAATACCCAGCGCCACCAGTCGCATTCGTTTGGGCTTGGTCAACAACAGTTTCGCCAAGCCCCACAACCTGCCGCCCGTGCCTTTCATGGCTTCGTTGATGTCGGGCAGCGTGATGCTGAACGCGGCGGGCTTGCCGTCCACCTCGGCGATCAGGCAGAGGTCTTTGTCGGCAACCTGCCCCAGTTGTTCGGCGAGGTGCTGAATTTCGTGCTCGGTCCAGGGCACAAAACCCCAGTTTTTGTCCCAGGCGGCGTTGTAAATATCGCGCAAGACCGGCAATTCTGCCGCCAGCGCCTTTTTGCTGCCCAGCGCCACCTTGCGAATGTTGACTTTCAGGTTGCGTTTGACCCGTTCGGCAATTCGTGCCACACGGTCTGGCAAGCCGCCCGCGACGGTCATGCGCCAGGCAAACGTGTCCTCCGATTTGGTGTAACCCGCACCCTCAATAAAACCCGCATAAGTCGGCGGGTTGTAAACCATCATGACCACCGGCGGATCATCAAAATTCTCAATCAGCACGCCCATCATGTCGTTTTGCGAGACCTTGCTCGGACCTTTGACCAAACTTAAATTCTTGGCTTTGCCCCAAGCTTCCACCGTCTCGAGCAACTGCTTGGAGACAGCCGCACTTTCGGCTTCAAAACAGGCGAACAACACCACGGCTTCATTGTGAAACTCGTTGTAACTCTTGTCATGAATCGCCGCAATCCGTCCAACAATGCGGTTTCCCTCGAGCGCCAGAAAGTAATCCGCCACGGCGTGCTCAAAAAATGGGTTCTTCTTGCGTTCCTGATCCAGGTCATCCCATTCTTGCCAAAGCAATTGCGGAACCCAAGTTGGATGGTTCTTGTAGAGTTGGTACGGGTATTCGATAAACCGTTTTAAATCCGCCCGACCCGAGACTTTTTGAATGTCAGCCATGCCGCAATCTACCACAACAAGCCTTTGCATGAGGCTCGAGGTTTAAACTGGGTCATGCACCATTTTAAAGTTGGCGACAGCGCCAGTGTCAGCAAAACCATTTCTGAGGCGGACATTGTTGCCTTTGCCCAAATCTCGGGCGACCAAAACCCACTCCATCTTGACGCCGAATTTGCCGCCAACTCGAGGTTCGGACAACGCATCGCACACGGCGCACTCGTCTCGAGTTTGATCTCGAACGTGATCGGCAATCAATTGCCCGGTCAGGGCAGCATTTACCTTTCCTCGAGCCTCAAATTTCGAGCGCCGACCTTCATTGACGATACGATCACGGCAACCGCGACCATCTCGAGCATCCGTGAAGATAAACCTGTTTTCGTGCTGGCTTGTGTGTGCAGCAATCAACGCGGTGAAATGGTTTGTGAAGGTGAAAGCGTGGTGTTGTACGAGCCATAAATATAAATTTGGTTCTCGAGACTTATCTACCCAAATTAAGGATTAATAAAACTCCCTTCTCTCGTGGGAGAGAAGGGTTAGAAATGAGAGTAGACAGCGCAATTGCAGCTCTTATGTCTACAGGAATCCGTATTTTCTTGACCTCGAGCCTCAACGCATGGTTTCAGGAAGTGGGCTAGCAACGGCTTCAACGCACGAGGCGCTGGTGCAATTGTAATTGGCAGTCAAGGTGTTGGAACTGACCGAACTGGTCGAGAGGGATAAGTTTTTCCCAAGGACTTTAAAACCTGCGTTGACCGTTCCAGACAGCGTGATGCCCGTATTGATTTTGGTGGTTTGCCCTGGAACGATTGTCAAGACTGAGAATGGTTTGGTTTCAATTTCTGGTCCGACCACCCCGTAAAATTTCATGCTTAACACCAGTTTTGCGTAAGCTTTGGTCTTTGCGCCCGACGGCGTACTGATGCTGAACGTTGGATTTGCCGAGAAGCTGGCGGTGGGTTCGACAATCGTCCATTTGTTGGTCGCGGTGCGGTCATATTTGATGCTGAAATTGAGGTTGACGTTTGGTGAAATCCCGGCGGTCACGGTCAGGGGATCGTTGGCACTGGCTGCCGCCCCAACAATCAACTTGGGTTCAATAACCACCACCACTGGCACCACGCCGACCAGGAAAGCTCGAGTAAAGCGATAAGAAACAAGCTCTTTTTCAAAATCTGCGGTCAATGCAGCAATTTTTGCGGTGGCGGTCAATTGCCCAGTCATCGAAACGCCAAATCCGCCCGAAAGTCCAATCTCGAGTTTTTCCAATGACCCGTTCGAGAATTTCAGGTTGAATTTTGGATTCAGGGTTTGGGTGATCGATCCCGAGATTTTCAGGGTTGCACCGTTGCCAATTGGAATAACGGTGTCTTTGAAAGGCAGTGCACCGTTGACGGCTCGGGTTTGAACCCCTGGTAAAGCACTGAGAACGGTGGCTTGGTTAAAATCCAAATCGCCGTATTCAATGCCCGCATCGCCGCTCGAGATTACGTCTTCAAGGCTGGCATCGGTGGTTTGAATGTAGACTTTTTTGATCAGGCGCGATCCCACCATGCTCGATTGGGCGGTTACACTCGAGATTTGACGTACCAAACCATCGCCCGCGTCTGAGACAACAAATTGACCTGCCGCGAATGGTTTGTCGGCTGGTTCTGAATTGACATTCATGTCGGTTGCCGTGAACGAATCCACTGTTGCTTTGGGAACAATTTGCGTGGTGGTGGTGGTGGTAAACGAACCTGTAACCCCACATCCCGAAGCATTGGCATCTGGAACGCAGGGCGCCGGTTGAACGGGGCATCCCAACAATCCGAGACTTAAAACCCCTGTAAGAAAAGCAATTTTTGTACCTGTGAATGGTTTGGACTTCATGGTGTCACCTCTATCGACGATTCGGCTACATCTCGAGTTTTGGCATCGTTAAAGTAAGCATTGATTTTGGCATTCAGTGCATCTTGATCGAGTTTGCCTTCAAAACGAATTGTTTTTGCAACGGGTGTGTCGGTAAACAGCAAAATAACGCGTTGCCTGCCAGTTGGTGGAAATACTTTGTAAGCTGCTTTCGCGCCTGTTGCAGTCATATCAGTTGCTCGTGGAAGAACATTGTTGCCTGCTTTCAAAGCAATACTATGTTCAACTTCGCCTGTTGTGGTATCTGGGTCCATCGAAATCAATGTGATGTAACCCGCTTGTGCGAGTGTGAACGAAAACTTGACCAATTCTCCGACCTTGTAACTTGCCCCTTGACCACGGTCTGGTTGAAAATTGCTGATGACATCTTGAGTACCAAAACGGCTTCGTTCCAACGCGCTGGGGGCGCAGGCGGTAAAAATAAATCCAAAAACCAGTAATCCAATCAAGGGTAGGCGCATGTTCGCAGCCTAACAGTTCAGATGAGTTTTGGCTGTTTGTTTGATGAATGTTTTGTTTGGTTCACGTTTTCGTGCCAGAATCTGGGCGTGGCTTTTTTGGCGTGCGTGCAAAGCAAACTCGAGCTTGACGCTTATGTTTCAAGTCTCGCGTTTGAAACTTGGATTCTCGAGCAGGTGAAACTCGCATTAGAATCTCGAGATTCGCATGAAGCCGCACTTGTGGCTTTTCCCGAGTTGATCGGTTTGCCGCTGCTTTTTTTTCTCGAGCGCCAGGTCAATGCCGGCAAAGTTCAAGACGCGGCACTCGAGTTGGCGCGTGAGTCGTGGCTCGATGCACTCAAGTTTGGTTGGCAATTTCAAAATTTTTCAGCCTCGAGTTTTATTTTGCCGCGTGCGACCCGCTTGTTCGAGGTTTTTGTAAAGGCTTTTTCCAATGCCGCCCGAGAAACCAACTCGTTTATTGCTGCCGGTTCGAGTTTTCTGCCTGGTGTCGAACTCGAGGCGGCGAAGGGTTTGCATCTGGCGGATGGTCGGGTGCAGAACGTGTCGTTTTTGTTCGCACCTTCAGGGAAAATCTTGACTCGCAGCCCGAAGCTCAACCTGACTGCTGGACTCGAGAAATTGGTGGGTTTGTCTCGAGGGCGACTTGAGGACATGGCGGCGGCGGTCACAGCTTTGGGGCGCATTGCGACTTTGATTTGTTACGACGGTTTTTTTGAACGCATCGTCGAGAAAGCCGATTCACTCGGAACTGAAATTATTGTGCAACCCAGCGCCAATGCCGCCCTTTGGAACGGTGCCTGGAGCGCGGACGCCAGCAAAATCGAGGGGCAGGAATGGTTGGCTCGAGGCATCATGCACGGCATTCAAGACCGTATGAACATTCGTTACGCGCTTAACCCGATGCTGGTTGGAAAACTGTTTGATTTGGTGTTTGAAGGTCGTTCGAGTATCAGCACCAATCAGAGTTTGACCAAGCTCGAGCAGCCCATTTTAAGCATTGCTGGCAGCCACAACAATTTTGAGATTGTTTCGGCTCGAGTTTCAGATTTGATACTTTGAGAATAAAAATTACGGGTTTAAAACAAGATATTTTAATTGCTCAAGAAACCAATAAGGCTCCCGTCTCTCCAGGAAGGGTTGGGGATGAGCGACCATGCCCGAAGGCGCGTTTTATGGTCAAGAGAGAGGGAACAAAATAGTCGCCAACAATGTTTGAAGACTACCACGAACCTTGATTGCTGTTAGAATGTCCTCACCGTGCCAAACCCGTTGCCTGAATCGTTTTTATTTGGCGTTGCCACTTCAGACCATCAAGGCGAGGCATTTGATCCCAAGACGCCCGACAATTGGGATGTCTGGGAAGCCAAAACCAAACGAACCCCGCGCGGTCGGGGTACCGATTTCTGGAACCGTTTTGAAGAGGACATCAAGCTGGCGGCTGGTTTGGGTTGCAAGGTCTTTCGGTTTTCGATTGCCTGGGCGCGGGTCGAACCCAAACTGGGGCATTACGACGAAGCGGCATTCGATCATTACCGCAGCATCATTGTAGCCATCAAAGCATCGGGAATGCAGCCGCTCATCACGCTTTGCCACTGGGTTTATCCGCTTCATGTCGAGGCTCGGGGGGGATTGATCGCACCCAGTTTCCCTGAAACTTTTGGAAGTTATGCTCGAGCGGTGGCGGAACGCTTGGGTTCGGAATGCACGTTTTGGCTCAGTTTTAACGAACCCAACGTCATGTTGCAAGGTTATTTTAAGCCTTGGAACGCCTCGGAGACTTCTCTGCCGCCAGGTTTGGGAACCGATGACAGTTTGGAGCGTCAGGTGGCGTTGATCGGGCGCTTGTTACCAAATTTATTTCAGGCGCATACTTTGGCGCGTGCCCAAGTGCAAAAACTCAATCCATCGGCTCGAGTCAGTGCCAATCCCTTGTTGACTGGTTTGCCGTCTTATGTGCAGTGGTTGCTCGATTGGCGTGTGACCCATACGCGCGACCTCGAGCATTTACGACGAATTCAAAAATTGATGACGCCCACTCCGGTGCGGTATCCCAAAGGTACACCCAAAAAAAGGCGGCTTCGTGGTTGGCGCGGTTTTGTTACCATTTTGCGTTTGGTCTTGACGGGCGCGAACAGCAATTGGTGGCATTTGGGCATGGCTGGCAAACTGCCCGAATTTTTGTGTCCAAAAGAGTGCGTCAATCAGCATGATTTTGTCGGTTTGGACCATTATTGGGGGGTCAGCAATTGGCAACCTTGGAAAATCGTGGATTTGCTCGAGGCTGGGAGCGGTCGTTTTGACCGGGCGCCTGTCAATCCTAAAATTTTGTCCAGAACGCTTGGGAAGCTCTCCAAAATGTTTCCCGATCAAGATATTTTGATCATCGAGAACGGGTCGGTCAGAAGTGGTGTACTCGAGCCTACCGAGTACATTCGGCGGCACGTGCTCGAGGTTCAAAAGGCGGTCGGTGCTGGCGTGCGGGTGATTGGTTATGTTTGCTGGAGCATTACCAGCAACCGCGAGTGGGGTTTAAAATTTGCGCCCAGCAATGATTTCGGGCTTTATTTTGTCGATTTGGACGGTGATCCGAAATTGCTGCGGCAGCGCACCAGCACCGCCGATACTTATCAACAGATTATCCACAACCGAGGTGTGGACAACTTTTAAATCCCTGGTTAAGCCGCCTTGATCGGGATTTCAAATTGAAAGGTCGAACCTTGACCGGCACCTTTGGATTCCGCCCAGACCTTGCCGCCATGTCCCTCAACGATGGCTTTGACGATCACCAAACCCAAGCCTGTGCCTTTGCTGCGGTGCGTTTCGCCTGGAAGGCGGGCAAATTTTTCAAACAGCAATTTCAAATGTTCGCTCGAGATGCCATGCCCGGTGTCTTTGACACTAAAACGCACGAAATCGTTTTTTTGCTCAAGCGTTACTTCGATTCTGCCATGTTCGGGCGTGTATTTTATGGCATTCGAGATCAGGTTATCGACCACTTGTTTGAGTTTGGTTTCGTCAACCAAAGCATGTAGCGTTTCTGGTAACTCGAGTTTTAACGTTTGGTTTTTTTCGGTTGCGATCACGTTGGCTTGGTCGCTCGAGGATTGAATCAGTTTGCACAAATCGGTGTCTTTGGTTTCAATTTTTAAGTAACCGGCGTCTATTTTGGCGTAATCGAGGTAATCGGTGACCAGGGAAATCATTTTTTTGGCGGCATCGGATGCCAAGACCAGCATTTTTTGTTGGTTGGCGTCAAAAGTCTGCTTGTCCTCGAGCAATTCGTCGATTGCCAGTTCGACCACGTTGGCGGGGTTGCGAATGTCGTGGGTGATCATCGAGTAAAAATCGGTTTTCAGTTGCTCGAGTTGCCGTCTGGCAATAATACCGGCGCGGTAATTTCTGGCTTGTTCGAGCGCGTCAAAAAATTGGCTTTTGTCCCCTTCAAGCGGCAGGTCTTGCTTTTGAAAGTAACCGTCTGCGCCCTCGCGGATGGTGGTGATGGCTTTTTTAATATCTTCGGAGCTGGTCAGCATCACCACAACCACGTCTTGGCTGGCGCGTCTGATTTGCTCGAGCACCTGAATGCCGTTAAGGTCTGGCATCTCGAGGTCGAGTAAAATCAAATCAAATTTGCCGATCTCAGAGATGCGCTCGACGGCTTGCGTGCCATTTTTGGCTTCCTCGAGTTTGGCGTTTGTTTCCCCAAAAATGCGTTTTAAGGCGCTGCGCACCAATCCAGAATCGTCTACGGTCAAAATACGTTTCCAGCCAGAATTTTCTTGTTCTCTTAAAATTGGATTGTCCGTGGACACAAACATCGCGGCGTCTTCTTCAAGGGCATTTAAACCTTTTGTGAATGCCTGAAGTTGTTCATGCTCTTCGGCTTTTTCCAGGGTTTGCAGGCTTGGCTCGAGATCATTAATGTTGATCTCATAGCCGCTCTCGATTGCCGCATTGGCGAGACGTGAGATGGCTTGGCACAGACTCGAAAGCTGAGGTGCGCCTTGGACTTTTGCCATGTTGGCGAGCGTGGTGGCTTCTGATTCGATGGCGTTTAGCCAATTGTTTTTGGATACATATGCTTCTGGTTGGCGCCAACGGCTGGTGCTCGAAATGGCAGCGTGTTGAAAATTTTCGAGTTTCACTTTGCCTCCTGGTTGGCTATTTTGGCTGTTTGTTAGCATATCCCGAATTGCTTGGTCTGGTGCTGTTTTGAAGTTTGGAACTTTGTCCACAGGTTATCAATTCCTTTTTTGCTTGTGGCACAAGTCCAATAAAAAGTTATCCACATATCCACAGGTTTATTCAAATTCTGTGGATAACTGGATTTGAGGATTTTGGCTTGTAGGGTCTTTTAAGCTGCCTCGAGGTTCATGGTTAGGTTCTTTGTGCCTTTTGAATCTCGAGCTTCTTTAAGCTGCCTTCAAACGCGCAAGGGGTTCACTATCGCCAGGTAGCCTGGATCGTTGCTGGCTCTGAACACCGCCGGCGAGTTCATGCCCAGACCTATCGTCACTTCGCCCTCAATCGGTCCCAGGGCTTCGATCAGTTGTTTTGCCCGAAAACCGACCGTAATGGCGGGTTCTGTGCCTGACTGCTGCACCTCGAGTACATCTTGGGCGCGTCCATAATCGCTTTCGGCGACCAATTGCAGTTTGCCGCTGGCGGCGATAAATTCAACTTTGTTGTTGGAAAGTTTGTCGGCAACCACCGCCACCCGCGACACGCTCTCGCGCAGGGCAGCCGAATCGAGTTGAATCGTGACATTCGAGGTGCTGGGAATCACCCGTTCGTAATCTGGCAGTTCGCCGTCCATCAACTTGGCGTTCAAGCGAACGCGTTCGCTTGAGACGGACAGCGTGCCGTTGCCGATGGTCAGTTTGACCTCACCATCTTTTAAAACCCGAATCAGTTCGTCGGCATTGCGGGCTGGAATCACCAATTTGCGGGCTTCCAAGGTGCTCGAGGCTGGGAAATCGCGGTAAGCCAACCTGAAGCCGTCGGTTGCCACCAGACGCGAGCGCTGCGGCGAGAGTTCCATTTGCACCCCACGAAAAATGGCCCGAAATTCTTCGGCGGCAGCCGCATAGCGCACACTCGAGATGCTCTTTGCGAATTCTTTGGCGTCGAGCGTCAAATCTGTGTGGCTCGGAAAACTCAGCTCTGGGTAGGCGCCAAGCTCTCCAGTTTGAAGCTTAAATGTTGCCCCGCCCGACGCCACGGTCAGTTCCGAACCAGCCAATTGCAATTCGACCAACTCGCCCGGCAAGGCTTTGGTGATTTGGGCAAACAGGTGCGCTGGCACGACAAAATCGGTTCCGTCGTTGATTTGGGCTTCAACCAGGATTTCAAGATCGATCTCGAGGTTGGTGCCAGAGAGCGCCAGCCCTCGGTCGGTGCTCGAGACCTTGAGTTGGGTTAAGGCGGCGTTCGAGCTGCGGCTTGGCACCACCCGTTCTAGGCTCGAGAGGGCATCGCTGAGTTGTTTTTTTGGAATTTGGACTTGCATGGTTAAAACCTCCGATGTTGGGTTCTGAATTTTCTTTGAACTTTGGATATTGTTTTGGTCTTCTTCGTTTGAACTTTGAAAATCCCGTGTCTCGAGGTGCGGTTTTAAAGCTTTTCTTAGTTTAATAGATTTAGTAGCAGTAGTAGTAGGGGCTGTGGATAGTGTGGATAAGTCGGATTTAACCTGCCGCAGAGTCAATTTTGCCTGTTTATAAGGTTGTGGATAACTTCAAGTTGCCTGTGGATAACCTGTTGATAAAACTTGAGTTATCCACAGGGTCATCTGAAAGTCGAGTTATCAACAGGTTATCCACAACTTGTCCACAGCTTGTCCACAGGGTTATCCACAGGGTTATCCACAACTTTTTAGGCTCATCTGACCTTGATCTGACAGTCTTAGGTTAATTATAGGGTTTAAGCGTGAGCCAGCGATCAACATTGGGTCTTCGCAATTGACCCATCACTGAAAATGGAAACCAGAAAGCTTGCATTTTGAATAGCCTTGACTGGTATTGTTAAGCCAGACGATTGCGAATTTCTCGAATGTTGCTCGAGAGATCGGCGTCTTGTTCGACCTGCTCGGTCACCTTTTGAATAGCATACAAAATAGTCGAGTGATCTCGAGCAAAGAATGCCCCGATTTCGGGCAGGCTGTGCGAGGTCAGTTCGCGGATCAAAAACATGGCAACTTGACGCGGAATCACCACCTCTTTTGCGCGACCTTGGGTCTTTAAAAGCTCCACTGAAACGTTGTAATGGGCTGCGACAAATGCCAAAATATCAGCCATCTCGTAAGTGCTCGGCTCGGTGCTGGTGAAAACATTGGATAAGGCTTTGGCTGCCATCGCCCTGGTGATGTTCTCGCCCTCCAAACCATTGAGGCTGGCATAAGCGATCACCCGCATCAATGCCCCTTCGAGTTCTCGAATGTTGCTGGTGACCTGTTTGGCAATAAACTCGAGCACCTCGTCGCTCACTTGGACTCGGCGGTATTCGGCATTCATGCGCAAAATCGCAATTCGCGTCTCGAGTTCCGGGCTTTGAATATCGGTGATCAAACCCCATTCAAACCTCGAGCGTAACCTCGCCTCGAGCGTCAAAATATCGCGGGGCGGTCGGTCGCTCGAGAGAATGATTTGCTTGCCAGCTTCGTAGAGCGCGTTAAAGGTGTGAAAGAACTCCTCTTGGGTCCGCTCTTTGCCGGCAATAAATTGAATGTCATCGACCATCAACAAATCAACATTTCGGTAGCGGTCCTTGAAACTGGTCATTTTGTCTTCACGAATCGAGTTGATCAGGTCGTTGGTGAAGGTTTCAGTCGAAATGTACTCAATTCTGAGATTCGGAAAACGCTCGGCGACAGAATGTCCGACGGCGTGCATCAAGTGGGTTTTTCCCAAACCGACGCCGCCATACAGAAACAGTGGGTTATAAGCCTTGCCTGGTTGTTCGGCGACCGCCAGGGCTGCGGCGTGTGCAAAGTTGTTGTTGGGTCCAATCACAAACTTTTCAAAAGTGTATTTAATGTTCAGCTTGGCTCGACCATTGTCGGCGGGTGTTGCCGCCTGCTTGGTTTTTGGTTCTGGCTCGAGCACGGCTTCTTGGGTGCTGGGCAATACCCTGAAACCAATTTTTGGCGTTGCCGCCCCAAGGTGCCTTAAAGCCTCCTCGAGCAAACCAAGGTAATGCTGCTTTAGCCAATCGGCGGCAAATGAATTGGGTACGCCAATCATATACGTGCCGCTCTCGACACCGATTGGTTTTACCCGCATAAACCAGGTGTGGTATTCGACATCGGTGATGTTGCGTTTTACGTAATCTTTTATGTTTTCCCAAATATCCAACTGACTCACAATTACTGCCTCCCCGATTGACTCGAGCACCCATCTTAAACCTTCAAACATGAACTTGCAGTCTTGACACAAGACCACCGTGAAATATACCTGAGATATGCAGTTTATACTGTCCAGCACGCATAGATCAATTGCTGTGGTAAATGAATTAACCTGTGTTGCACGTGAAACTGTTTATCTGGTAAACATAAATCGAAGATTGGTTGCACGTGAAACTGTTTATCTGGTAAACATAGACATGCCTACTCCAGAATTTGATCTTGGATACCTCATCGGACTTACCGTCGCGGAGGGGTCGTTTACCGCAGATCGCCAACAGCCATCATTTCAGTTCAGATTGCACGAAGAAAATCCTGAGCCATTGCAACGATTGACAAAAGTAATAGGCGGTATCATTTACGGTCCATACAATCACAATGATCGAAAATATTTTGTTCTGATGTTAAGAGGACCAGCCCTTTGGCGGGCGGTAGAAATTTTTTACGAGCATCTCCCCTATTGCAAAAAGCGCCTATTGTTTATTGAATGGTGGAAAAAACACCAGGCAAAACTACCTCCATTACCATCAGAACTCGAAGGGTAAACATCATGAATCAACAACAGCGGCTCGAGAAATACGAGAGTCTGGTCCAACAATACTCAAAAACCTTGGACTTAAGCTCGCCTAAGATGCTCGACAAATTCCATATTGCAATAGATAACAGTAAAAAATATGCCGAAATGATCCCAGAATCGGCAAACGTACTTGATATTGGGTCAGGGGTCGGACTTCCAGGTATCCCATTGGCAATCTTACGACCCGATATCGCAATCACTTTGTGCGAAATCCGTCAAAAACGGGCAGCATTTCTCGAGCGTGTGGTCAGCACCCTGAAAATTGACAATGCTCGGGTATTTAATGGTGATGTCAAACAAATTAAAACTCAAACTTTTAATACCGTCACAGCGCAATCGGTCGGAACGCTGGCGCACCTATACCAATTGTGTAAGAACGCGCTGACCCCAACTTGGGTTATCATGAGCAACAAGGGCGCAAAACTTGAGCAAGAAATCGCGGAGATTCAAAAAATAACCAACGTTTTGTCGTTTAACACCGAAAAGTTGGATGAAAACGCGACCATTGTCATCGTTTATGGAGGTCATTCGTGAAAATACTGAGCATTGTCAATCAGAAAGGTGGAGTTGGGAAAACCACATCAACCATCAATCTGGCAGCATACCTGGCGATGGGGAAACGAAAAGTCTTGGTGATCGATCTCGACCCTCAGGGAAACGCCTCGAGCGGCTTGGGAATCCGAGAGTCTGACGCAGGAATTTACGAGGTATTGAGCGGCGACGCCGAAATTGAGGCGTCAATCGTCGCAACCGAACAAAAAAACCTGTTTTTGCTCGCCTCGAGTTCGGATTTGGCGGGCGCAAGCATTGAACTTAACGATCATCCGAATCGATTAAAGGAAACGTTGGCAAATTTACAAGGCTTTGATATTGTTCTGATCGATGCACCCCCCTCTCTCGGCGCCTTAACGGTAAATGCTTTGGTGGCATCTCACGGCTTGATCGTGCCACTGCAAGCCGAATACTATGCCTTAGAGGGGGTAGCTGGACTGCTCGAGACGATAGACCGTGTCAAAGAAGCATTGAACAAGCAACTCAAAACCTTGGGAATTGTGATTACCATGTTCGACGGTCGCACCAATCTGGCGCAACAGGTGGAGGAGAACGTGCGGCGACACTTTGGAGAACAGGTCTTCTGGTCGGTCATTCCCAGAAACGTCAAACTATCAGAAGCGCCGAGCTACGGAAAAACCATCAATCAATACGCCCCAATGTCAAACGGAGCCGGCGCATATCGACGACTGGCAGAAGAGGTGATGCAACGTGCTCAAAAACTCTAAGAAACCAGGAGCCTTGGGACGCGGATTGGATGCACTTTTGCCCAAAACGACCACCAACCAAACCAATAAAGTCGCCATCTCAGACTTAATTGCCAACAAAGAACAACCACGGACCACGTTTGACGAGGCTGCACTCGAAGAACTGGCGTCAAGCATCAAAGCAAAAGGTATTTTGCAACCCCTGTTGGTTCGCACCAAGGGCAAAAAATACGAAATTATTGCCGGCGAACGGCGCTTTCGGGCGGCGCAAATGGCGGGACTGGAAGAAGTCCCCGTCATAGTTCGAGAATTTTCGGATCAAGAGACGCTCGAAATTGCCTTGATCGAAAATCTTCAACGTGAGGACCTCAATCCGTTAGAAGAGGCTCGAGGCTATAAAAATTTGCTCGAGTTTGGCATCACCCAGGACGAGGCTGCCCAGGCAGTAGGCAAAGCCAGAAGCACCGTGACCAACTCCTTACGCCTGCTCAGTTTAAGCCAAAATGCCCAGCAAGCACTCGAGGAGGGAACCATTTCGGCTGGTCACGCTCGAGCCATTTTGGGGATTCAAGAAGAATATCGTGATTGGGCGCTCGAACAGGTTTTAAGCAATGATCTCAATGTGAGGCAAACCGAAGCCTTGAAGCGCAGTTCGGAAAACAAAGCGGGCAACGGACCAAGTGCCACGGCTATCGCCGCCAAACCGCGAATTCATCGTCAACTCGAGTTGGAATTGTCACGATATTCGGGGACCAAAGTCAGAATAATAGGGGAGAACAAAGGCAAGCTGGAGTTGTACTATCATAACCCCGAAGAGTTGAATAGGATTTTGCAAATGCTTGGGTATGAGGTATGATATTCTGTCTCTAACAGAATAGGAGAGATTTTAAGATGAAACCGCGAACCAGGCAATCCTACCAGCAAGACGACCCATCAAACACCACCACACGAAGCCGACAAGCCGCGCCAAGGTGCGAACAGGAGGAACGACATGCCAGCATTTGACCCTCGAGACTACTTGATCAAACTCGGAAGCAAAGATTACTTGCCCGTGGCGGCACGGTTATTGTGGTTAAACGAGAAAGAAGAAAACTTTACGATTCATACCGAAATTCTCAAACTCGAGGATACCTATGCCGTCTGCCTCGCCATCGTCAGTATTCACGACAAACTGGGCGCCGTTGTGAAATCTGCCCGGGCATACAAACGCGAGGACAAAACCCACTTCCCAGACTTTATTGAGAAAGCCTCGACCGGAGCGGTTGGACGCGCCTTGGGGATGCTCGGTTTTGGCACCCAATTCACCACAGAATTTGACGAACTTGAAGCCAACCTCGAGCCAAGGGTCGTGGATACCCCGCAAACCACGCCAAAAAATGCCCAAACTGCCATCTCGAGCTTACCTGCCGCCGCTCGAGCGACCGTTGGCACGGCTTCCCAACTTGGTGCGCCCACAAACAAACGCAAACCGCAGAATCTCGAGCCGGAAACCTCAACCCCAGCGCCACAATCTCGAAGTCCAAGGGCGGAACTCGACATTGACGACGGCTTAGAAGAATACGATCACAGCGCAATCAGCGACGAGGATTTGTTCTCAGAATCCAAGGTGCGACGCTTGATGGCAATTGGCAGCAAACTTTTTAACTTGCGTGACGAATCGCTCGAGAATCGATTGATTGAGGCGAGTTCTAAAATTTTAAAGAAATCCATTGCCGATTTGAACGCACTCCATTGGCGCGACGGCAACGAAGTCATGCGACAGCTCGAGGAAACCGCCGTCAAACGCGGTGTTTGGGATGCCGCAAGCCGATAACCAAAGCCAGATGAAGTAAACGGAGGAGAGCCAAAACGGCTTTCCTCCGTTCCTTTTAAATCTAGACGTCAGTCACGTGAAACCAAAAATAAAACTTCTCCAGAACAGTATTTTTTGATCTATTTGCTTCAAGGTTTAGACTTCGCAGTCTTCATGCGCTCAAAATTGAAAAAGGATAGAATGACTTTTCTTGAGCTTGATCTCGAGCTGAACTGGCAGCGGTTTTTGCCGTCCAAAAATACTGTACTTTGAGGTTGCCCAGATGAAAGAAGAGATACGTCAACGTTTAGACATCCGCGAAGTGGTCGCGGAATACGTGGCGTTGAAACCGTCTGGGGCAAATAAATTTAAGGGACTTTCACCCTTCAGCAAAGAAAAAACCCCCAGTTTTTACGTCGATACCGCCAAGCAGCTTTTTTACTGCTTTTCGACCAAAACGGGCGGCGATGTTTTCAAGTTCGTGCAACTGGTCGAAGGCATCAGCTTCCGCGAAGCCCTTGAGAAACTCGCCTCCAAAGCTGGGGTCGCGCTCGAGCCAACCTCAGGCGTGCAGGACAAGCGCAAACGCGATTTGTTTGAAGTCAATGCTTTTGCTGCGCAGTATTTCAAATCGCAACTGCCCAACTCCGAGGCACTGGCATATTTGCAACGGCGCGGCGTGACCGACGCCAGCATCGAAATGTTTGGGCTGGGGTATGCCCCCGCAGGTTTTGACAACCTTTTAAAATACGCCAAAGCCCGAGGCTTAAACGAGCGCGAGTTGCTCGAGGCTGGGTTGCTGGCGGAAGCCCAAGACACAGGACGAATTTACGACCGTTTTCGCGGACGGGTGATGTTCCCAATCAAAGATTACCTGGGGCGCATCGTTGCCTTCGGTGGACGTGTGCTTGACGATTCCAAACCAAAATATTTGAACTCGCCCGAGACCGAAGTCTTCAAAAAACACGACACGCTCTACGGTCTCGAACTCGCCCGCAAGCACATTCAAGAGACGGGCAACGCGGTGGTCGTCGAAGGCTACATGGACGTGATCGCCATGCACCAGCACGGCTTGACGGGCGCGGTCGCCAGCCTCGGCACGGCACTGACGCCAGATCACGCACACTTGCTGGCGCGGCAAGGTGTGCGAAAGCTCGAGTTGCTGTTCGACAACGACGCTGCCGGACAACGTGCGACTTTGGCGGGACTCGATCAAGAAATCGGGCGGATGTTCCTGGTCAGCGCCGTGATCGCCCCAGGCGGCAAAGATGCCGCCGATATCTTGCTGGCTGGCGGCAAAACCGAACTCGAGCAAGCTTTGAACAGCGGCGTGACTGAGGTGGAATTTCGTTTGAATGCCGCCCTCGAGAAATTCGATGCCAACACCCTGGATGGCAAACGCGGCGTGCTTCAAGCGCTCCTTCCCGCGCTTCGCCCCAGAGAGGTTTTTGACCCCGTGGCGCTCGAGTTGCGGCGCTTGGTTGAGGACCGATTGCAACTCGAGCCGAAAATGCTCGATCAGTTTTTAAATGCCAACCGTCCCAAAGGGCAGAACATTGACCGAATGCAAATGAGCGGACTTTCACGCTCGAGCGGCGGGGACGAGATCAAACTGGCAAAACTGCTGGTGCAAAACCCTGGTTTGACCGCCAAACTCGACGGCGAGGCGATGTTTGAAAACCCATTGGTCGCCGAACTGATCGAGGTTGCCCGTACCGCCACCAGCAGCCAACAGATTCTCGAGCATTTCATTGGACGCCCCGAAGCCAGCATGTTGTTTGAGGGCGTGTTCACCGCACCAGATCAGGCGCTCGAAATTGGCGAGGAAGATTTTGCGGTCGTGCAAATCTCGTCGCGCCAACGCGAGGACACGCTGCGCCAAGAGTTGGCGGCTCTGAAATCGCAGATTCCCAAAGCACCCCCCGAGCAACAACTGATTCTGGCAAAACAATGCGGCGACCTGCAACGCGCGATGGAAGCCGAACGCCGCTCGAGAATGCGGGCTTAAGGTGGTTGCTCGAGCAACATGAATTCGATCTGGCGCGGCTTGCATTTGGCGCACACTTTCTTGACCACCCTGCCTTTTCCGCACGTTGGCGAGATCAAAGACGGTGAATTTGCCAACGCCAGCGGTTATTACCCTGCCGTCGGTTGGACGCTGGGTTTGCTGCTGGCTTTAACGGTCTGGTTAAGCTCGAGCCTGCCAACTGGAATTGCCGCTGCCCTCCAGCTTGCGCTGTGGCTGGGTTTAACGGGTATGTTGCACTTTGATGGACTTGTTGATGCCTCCGATGCCGTGCTCGCCACCAAGACCCCCACAGAGCGTCTGAAGATACTTTCGGACGTTCACATTGGCGCATTTGGACTGGCGGTGGGTGTGATGCAACTTTTGACCAAATGGAGTGCGCTTTCCGCCCAACCAAACCTGCTTGCCATCATCACCACACCCGTCCTGGCTCGAGCGGCATTGCTCATCCCCATGAACCTCTTCCCCGCCGCTCGAGCCGAAAGCCTTGGCGCACGCGCCAGGGAGGGCAACTGGCAGGTTGGTTTGCTGATTGCCATCCCAGCAATTTTGCTCAATCCCAAAGGCGCCATCGTTGCGATCATCACTGCGCTGATCGTCTCGGGTTTTGCCGCCCGAAAACTCGGCGGCGGTATCGGTGGCGACGTGTACGGCAGCGTCGTCGAACTCTGTGAAACCGCCGTTTTGATTGCGGCGCTCAAATGAGCATCATCTTCGTCACTGGCGGCGCACGATCAGGCAAAAGCACGTTTGCGCTCAACCTGGCTCGAGCCACACTTCAACCCGTGACCTTCATCGCCACCGCCCAAGCCTTCGACGATGAAATGACCGAACGCATCACAAAACATCAACTCGAGCGACCCACAGAATGGACGACCATCGAAGCCCCAACCGACGTTCAAAGCGCACTCGAGCAAATTCAAACCCGAGTGGTGATTCTGGATTGCCTCAGTTTGCTGGTCTCCAATTTGATGCTCGAGAATTTCTCTGAAACCGAAATCTTTGAGCGAATTCAAAATGCGCTCGAGATTGCCGAAACCCGAGATTTGAAACTGATTGTGGTCAGCAACGAAGTGGGATCGGGAATTGTGCCAGAATACCCACTTGGACGGCTCTTTCGGGATGTGCTCGGACGGGCAAACCAAACGGTTGCCGCAACCTCGAGCGAGGCGTACTTGCTGGTGGCGGGATTGTCGTTGCGGTTGAAATAACTATTGATTTGAGGGATTTATAGTGTCTGATCTCTTCGGGTTTTCACAAGAGAAAACTTTGCCGTATGATTTTGCTGTAAATGACAAAACCAGCAGAATCCAAAAAATCACGATTGAGAATCCATCTGCAACCAAAAGACATTGCGGATATTCCTAATCCGATCAACAAAGCTGGGACTGAAGAACTATTGCCATTCTATGCGCTCGGTCAGAAGAATTTTGAGAGACTGTGTGCTCGATTAGCTGCAACTCAAGAAAACGTTTTGGAAGCAAAATTATTCGGCACACAAGGGCAAGCGCAATATGGAATTGATGTTTATACCCAACTCAAAGGCACTGATACAAAGACTCTTCATCAGTGCAAGTGCTATGCTCAAGATAAATATAAAAAAGAAGATGTAGCTGAAGCTGTATACGAATTTTTGTACGATGGCGAACATTCAGCCGATCAGCGAGACAATCGGGTAGATGCCCCAGAACGTCTTTGGGCGCAACTAGGAAACACTTTTGTTCTTAGTGTTGCGTGCTCACTTGAACATACTGATTTTAAAACAGCAGAAGAAACTCAGAAAAAGAGACTTGGAAAATTTGGCATTGATTTTTTTATTTGGGATCAAATTCAATTGACCGCACGTTTAAAGCAACAGCCAGAGATTGTACTGGATTACTTTGGGATTTTGTGGGTGGAGAAAGTTTGTGGAATAGAAGCTCGAAACCGAATCGATAACAAATTCGATGATTTTGTGCAAATTCCAAGTTCGGCAATACAACGAAAAAAAACGCCAAGCGGAGCTTTACGCAGTGAAAGCAGAGCGGTTAAATTGATGTTCCGTAAGCAAGAAAAACGCGAAATTGTGGAATGGCTTTGTTCCGAAAGCACCCAAGAGATACAAGTATTTACGGGGATAGCTGGTATCGGCAAGACCCGTTTGTTACTTGAAATGGGACGAATTCTACATGATGGATTGGGTTGGAGTGCAGGATTCCTAACTCCTAGAGCTACTCCAGAAGAAGTCCGCAGAATCTTGGATAGAACTGTTCCCACGTTGATAATCCTAGATTATGGCGAAAATCGGACGGAACAAATCAAGGTTCTGATCGAAAAACTCCTATGGATTCGACAACATCCGCGCCAACTTCCAGTTCGTGTTGCTGTTATTGCCCGAAATACAGGTAAGTGGCTAGAAAACTTACTACGCGGTATTGCAAATTCTAAGCAAGTTTTTAATGAAATCGCAAAAGAAATACTGCCAATTACAAACAGCAATAACTCTCGAGTGAAACTTTGGAGCGCTGCATACATGGCATATAACACTGATTTTGGCGATGTAGACGTTAGTCCACCAGCTTCGCCAGACCTAACCAATCCGATATTTGATCGCGTTTTAGCGATTCATATGAGCGCTATGAATAGTGCCATTAAAACCCGTGAAAAAACCATTTCTCCACCTGCGGAAAAGTTAACAGATATTATTGACGAATTACTCAATCATGAAGCACGTTATTGGAGTTCAATATCTGAGAGATGGTCGCAAGATCAAATTCGTATGCACGAACGTTTGAATCGACTCATGACAGTTATCAGCTTGGGGGTTGATATTGGGAATGACCAAAATGATTCAAGACAATTGTTAAAACTTATGGCACAACCTCCAATACTGGAACAACTTTCAGACGATCAACGATTGACTGTTGCCGAACATCTTCGCGCACTCTACCCCAGTAAAAGCACATACCTCGCACCACTTGAACCTGATTTGCTTGGTGAACGCTTGATTCAAAAAGAACTTGAAAATTTGACTGGTATAGATGGCGAAAATGCAGACAAATTAATCCAGATTGTGTTTGGTGATCTCTCAAAAGATGTAAATGAATGGCAGTCAGGCATTGATCGTGGATTTTCTGTCCTTACTCGCATCGTAAGTTGGAATCTAGACGCTGGCGTTAAGTTACTTGAACGTGTGATTCACCCGAGAATCAAGCAGCTTGCTTGGGTAGCCTATCTCACTTTGCCAAGAGAGAGTACGGTTTTATTAGATTTGAATATTAAATGCGCGGAATACTTGATTGCCCAATTCGATGACAATTTAACAATGAAGGCGTTTCTGAGTAACGATTTGTCAATCTTTTGTCGTCAAAAAGGTTTTTATGATAAAGGTCTTGAATACGCTAAACAGGCGGTACAGACATTTGAATTACTGGTTAAGCTCGAGTCAGATAGTTACCGAGCAGCTTTAGCTAGCGCATATGACACACTTAGCGTACAGCAAAGTAAAATGGACACTTCTGGCTCTAGAGAGGCTTTAAATAATTCTAAACTAGCCGTGATAGAAGCATACAAACAGTCGGTGTTGAATCAAATGTTTCCAGCGTCAGTGATGGCTAGTCTGTTATCAAACCTTACACGAAGACACAATGATCTTGGACAATTTAAGAAGGCTTTAAGTGCTGCCCGTGGTGCTGAAATGATTTTTAGGAATTTCTCCGATGTGGCTTTGCATGAAAATTCAGGATTTTCAAAGCTTCTAGTTGTCAGCGCAAAGGCATTGGTGGCGTTAGAGCAGACTTCTGAAGCATTAGCTAAAATAGAAGAAGCAATTATTATCTTAAAACCTCTTTCCCAACAAAATCCAGATTTATATGCGAGTGTCTTAGCCGCAGTTTACGGTGAAGGTAGTAGAATCTATCGTTTGTCAGGTTTACCTGAACAAGCACTAAATGCTAGTCAATTGGCAACCCAAATTTTACGAGATTTAGCGCCACATAGTCAAGTTTTACAACGCGAGTTTGTAATTTCTTTGTACGAGTTGGCAATATGTTATGGGTCGCTTATATGTTGGCAAGAATTTGCTGAAACTGCTAATTCAATGATTATAGAATGCTGCAAGTTGATTGAAATTGATGATTTTGATTTTGTACTTGGCGCTTTTCAAAACGTTTTTAGTATATCTAAAAAATTTGCAATATTAGGGGGTAAAGTTAAATTTTCTGAACTAGCAGAGATTGTAGAGCAGTTGGGCGATCAATATCGAGCTATTAATAAAACCGAGCAAGCAAAGCAGTGTTTTGAACTTGCTTTGGATAATTTACAACATACTGATTTGAAAACTATGCCTATAAAAATACAACTACAGAAAAAGCTATATGACGTAAATGTGGAACTTTTTCAAGCGCATACAGATCAAAATAGGTGATTAAAATTGGCTTGGCTCAACATCCTATTCAGCAAAAACATTCTCGAGGTGGGTCGTGTCATTCAAACCCGTTAACGTCCAAGCAAATTGACCGTTCGGCATTCTCCAACGCTCGAGTTTGGTGATTGAGGCGTGAAGCACCTGAAAACGCCACCAGCGAGGACCTGCAAATGTGGTTGTCTCGAGCAATTTCGGGACGAGCGTGTGAACCACACCGCCATGCGTGAACGCCAGAATCTCACCCGATTCGGGCAGGCTCTCGAGCCATTCAAAAGCCCTGGTTTGCAGGTCAAAATACGATTCGCCGCCCGCGATTTTGGTGTGCATCGGGTCTGCAAGCCACGTTGCAAAACCAGGGTCTGCTCGAACCTCTTGATTCATCTTGCCTTCGATCTCACCAAAATGAATTTCCCGCAGCCGAGGCTCGAGCGTGGGCGTAAAACCAGCCAGGGTCGCGGTTTCAATCGCTCTGGAAAGGTCGGAGCTGAACACGGCATCGTAATTGATGGCACTCAGTTTGGGTTGCAAAGACCTGGCTTGGACGCGTCCAGCCTCACCCAGAGGCACATCGCTCCAACCCTGCCAGCGTCCCTCGAGATTCCAGTCGGTCACGGCATGGCGCACAAAAGTTAAACGCAGTGGTAAGTCGTTGTTCACGCCCTATTGTATCCCGACAGGCGACTGGTAGGATTCGCCCATGAACGAACTCGAACAACTGCAACACCTCATCTCGAGTATCACCCCCACCGATCAAAGCGCTCGAGATCGGGCGAAAGTGCGTCAAGCCCAACTGACCAAACCGCCAGGTTCGCTCGGACGGCTCGAGGAAATCAGTGTTTGGTTGGCGGGCATTGTCGGCACCGAAAAACCCGTGATTGCCGGCAAAGCCGTGATCGTCTGCGCGGGCGATCACGGCGTCACGCGGGAGGGCATCAGCGCCTACCCGAGCGAGGTGACACCCGCGATGGTGCAAAATTTTCTGGCGGGCGGCGCGGCGGTCAGTGCGATCGCCAGGGTCGTAAACGCTCGAGTGTTGGTGCTGAATGTGGGTGTGAATGCCGACCTGCCAGACCACACGGATTTGATTCAAGCCAACGTCAGACGCGGCACGGGAAACATTGCCAGAGAACCCGCCATGACGCAGCTCGAGACGGCACAAGCGATTCTGGCGGGGGCAAACGCCGCCAAAACTGCGATTGAAGCGGGAGCGAATCTGCTGGCGGCAGGTGACATGGGCATCGGCAACACCACGCCAAGCGCCGCGCTCACTGCCTGGTTAACTGGCAAAGCCGTGATCGAAGTCACAGGGCACGGCACGGGCATCGACGTGGTGACCCTCTCGAGGAAGGTTTCAATCATCGAACTTGTCCTCGACAATGCGCGTGAGGCAGGACTCGAGCCTGACGACGCACTGGCGGCGCTCGAGGTCATGGGCGGACTCGAGATTGCTGCGATGGTCGGTGTGATGCTGCAAGGCGCGAGCGCCAAAATTCCAGTGATTGTTGATGGTTTTATCGCTGGCGCTGCCGCGTTGGTGGCGTGTGGTATCTCGAGCACGGTGCAAGAATACTTAAGCGCATCCCACGTTTCGCAAGAACCAGGACACCGCATTCAACTAACGCACCTCAAACTCGAGCCGCTGTTCGATTACGGCTTGCGGCTCGGTGAAGGCACGGGGGCTTTACTTGCCATGCCCGTGCTCGAGGCGGCGGCAAGAACCTTAAGTGAAATGGCGACCTTTGCCGAGGCAAGCGTGCCGAACAAAAGTTGAAGTCATTGCACTCGCCACCCTCATCCCCAACCCTTCTCTCGCTGGCGAGAGAAGGGAGTTTGGTTCTTTTACACGTGCGGCTCGAGATTCTTATTCTTTCCGTAAGCGGAGGCATTGCATCAGAAGGCTCGAGATTGCGCAGTATTCTGACGGGCGCAGCAAGCGATCCAAGCCCGCCAGGTGCATTTTATGAGCAAGAAGCAGCGCCCCTACGTGTATTGAACGTACTCGACGTTGAATTTCCCGTCATTGTACAAGTCCACGACGGCATAACCTGGTTTGGTTTCCTGGTAATTGCCGCGCCACCAATTGCCGCACACCGCACCGTTGCAGGCATAAGTCACGCCGTTGTAAACCGCGCTGTCCTGCAAATGAATATGACCACTGAGGCACAACCGCACGTTTGGGTGCGCGGCAAACAGGGTTTTCAGGCGGCGGGCGTCAATGTGCATCCAAGCGCCTGGGACAATCCAGTTGCCCGTGGTTTCGTTATCACCGTCCATATAGGGCGCAACCGCCAAAATTGGAATGTGTGACATGACCAGTACAGGACGATTTGCGGGTGTGGCTTTCAGGTCATTCTCGAGCCATTTGAATTGCGCATCGTCAAGTTTTGCAGTGTAACCGTGTGAGTCTTGTGTTGCTAAGTTGGTGGAATCGAGCACGATGAAATGCCAGTTTCCAGCGTCGAACGAATAATATGGTGTTTTCAGTTTGTATTCTTGCAACGCCCAGGCTTTGCCGTACAGCGGGTCGTTTTTGCTGCCAGCTCCAGTCCAGCAATCGTGATTGCCTATCGCATGACGAATTGGAGTGCGCAGGTGTTTGGTCAGCGCCTCTTGAAAAGCCGCCCATTGCGCTTTGACATCGCCTTTGCCCGTGCGCAGTGCGTCCATGATCGCATCGCCGCCCTGCAAGATCAGATCGGGTTTGCGACTTAAATTCTGGCTGTGCTCGAGCGCCTGAATAAACCCCGCTTGGGCGTTCACCGACATGGCGCCGTCTGGCATCACGTGCATGTCGGTCAGGTGCGCAATCCGAAAATCGGGCGCTCGAGTTTCAGCGTTTTGCGCGAGGGTGGGTTCGAGGGCATTGAGGCTCGAGGCTAAAACGCTGCCAGAGGCGAGGATTCCGACTTGAGCCATAAAATTGCGGCGGTTGAGCATGGCTCGAGTCTAACAAACTGGCAAGTTGAGCGTTTAAAACTTGGTAGACTCTGGGTTATGTTCAAAGGAATCATTCCGCCCGTCCCAACGCCTTTCAAGCCCAACGGTGATCTGGACACGGACAGCCTGCAAAAATTAATTGCGCAACTCGAGCCTCACGTGGACGGGTTTTTGATCCTGGGGTCAAATGGTGAGGTGCCGTACCTCGAAGAATTTGAGCGCTTCATGGTGCTTGAGGCGGCACGTGAAGCCATTCCGCGCGGCAAGCCGATGATCGTTGGCGCTGGGGCAGAAAGCACCCGCGCCACCATCGAACGCACTCGGGTTGCGGCAAGTGTCGGCGGAGAGGCTGCGTTGGTGATCGCCCCGTTTTACAACAAAGGTTCGATGACGCCAGGTGTGCTCGAGACGCACTTTAAAGCCGTGGCGGACGCCTCGAGTCTTCCAGTGTACGTGTATAACATTCCACAAGTGACTGGCATTGCGCACTCGCCAGTTTGGATGGGCAAAATTGCAGCGCACCCGAACGTGAAAGGCATCAAAGACTCGAGCGGTGACATCATGAATTTAACCGAAATACTGCGCCTGACACCCTTGGGGTTTAACACGCTGACCGGAAACGCGCCGACGCTCTTGCCGGCGCTTTCGGTTGGCGCTCAGGGTGCGATTCTGGCAGCCGCGAATGTGATTCCCAAAGCCTTCGGCGCACTCTTAAAAGCCTTCAACGCCGGTGATCTGACAACCGCGCTCGAGATTCAACGGCGCAGCAACCCGATGTCTTACGCCGTCACCCGCGATTACGGCGTCGCAGGCTTAAAAGCCGTGATGCGAATTTTGGGGCTGCACGCAGGTTATCCTCGAGCGCCACTGTTGGACGTGGACAGCGATACCACCAAAAAACTCGAGGTGCTGCTGCTCGAAATTCCTGATTTCACCTGAACCGTTTGATGCCATCATCAAAACCCGTCAAAATGCCATTTATGTGGTGGATTTCGTTATTGCTGGTATTGTTAAGCGCCTGTGCGCCGCTCAACCAAAGTAAATCCGAGGCTGGAAATTGGCTCTCAATCCTCTCGGGTGCCACGGACATGCAAAACGTCACCAAACTCGAGAATTTTCGTTACGGCAGTTTCTCGCGGCAAATGCTTGACGTGTACGTTCCCAAAAAAGCGGCTCGAGGAATCTTGGTTTTTGGCTATGGCGGCGGCTTTAAAGACGGCAACAAAGACGAATACGGTTTTGCAGGTGAGGCATTCGCCAGCCTTGGCTTTGTCACCATCGTTTACGATTACCGTTTAAACCCAGATTTCACCTTCCCAATCTATCTCGAGGATGCCGCGCTGGTGGTGCGTTGGGCGGTCGATCACGCGGCACGTTTTGGAATCAACCCAAAAAATCTGGTGGTCGCCGGTCACTCGGCGGGCGCGTACCTGACTGCCATGCTCGCCACGGACAAACGGTATCTCGAGCGGGTGGGTTTAAAACCGAGCGACATCAAATTGGCGCTGTGCTTGTCGGGGGGTTACGACTTTTACGATTCGAGCCGCAAAGAGCACGGCGGGTTTTTGTCCGACGATCTGCGTGACGTTTTTGGAAACCCAAGCACCTACTCCCAGACGCAACCGATTCGGTTTGTTGATGGTGATGAGCCACCATTTTTGATTGTCCACGGCACACAAGATCAGATTTTGCCAGTTTCTCAAGCCAGAAGTTTCGTGCAAAAACTTCAAGCCGCCCACGAATCCGTGAAGTATCTCGAGTACCCAAACCTTGACCACGCGCAAACCATCACCACGTTGGCGCAACCACTGCGGTTTCTCTCGAGCGTCTATGCCGACCTCAAAATCGAACTCGAGAAGCAACACCATTAAAACAAAAACCGCACCAAAACGGTGCGGTTGTCGTGGTGGGTGGTCCCGGACTCGAACCGGGGACCTTCACGTTATCAGCGGGATGCTCTAACCAACTGAGCTAACCACCCACAAAAGCGAACGAGATGGTATCACGCACTTTCAGGCTCGTCAAGGGTGCTCGAGCTTCAAAAAAGGCGCGTGCCTGTCGATTTTGAGTCTCAAAAATGCCTTCACAAGAACTCGAGCCTCACCAAAATCGCTCTAAGTTCATGCAAGACAGCCAATTTGGGTTTTAGGATGCCTGGATTCTCGAGGGCTGGTATCGTGTTTCATGACCAACCCAAGCCTTGAGAGCATCACCTCTCGCATCGCCCAAACCATGCGCAAACCCGTGCTTCGGCTCGAGCCTGTTATGGGCGGTGGGTATTCGTTGGCGTTGCGATTGCGAGCGTTTTTTGATGATGGTACGACGGCGTTCGTCAAAGTCGCCACCAGCGAGGATTTGGCAAATTTCTTGCGCACCGAGCACCACGTCTACTCGAGCCTCGGGAAACAAAATTTTCTGGCGGCATTTTACGGTTGGGACGACGATGGTTTACACCCCTTGTTGATCCTTGAGGATTTTGGTGCGGCGTTTTGCGCCCCGCCTTGGACGACAACTCGGATTGATGCGGTTCTGGCAACGCTCGAGCGTGTCCATCAAACACCTGCGCCCGTGGGTGTGCCGCAACTGGAAAGCCCAGAAACCCGAGAAATGTTGAGCGGTTGGAAGGTCGTGGCTGAAAATCCCACAGCGTTTTTAAGCCTTGACTTGTGCCAAGTGGCTTGGCTCGAGGATGCTTTACCAGATTTGCTCGAGGCTGAAGCGAAAGTGATGCTGACAGGGACGGATTTCTTGCATCTCGATGTGCGTTCGGACAATTTATGCTTCCCGCAAGATCACCGTGCAGTCTTGGTGGATTGGAATTGGGTCAGTGTCGGCAATGGCGAGTTTGACTTGGCGGCGTGGCTGCCGAGCCTTGAAGCCGAAGGTGGTCCGCCACCAGAAACCTTCTTGCCCGATGCTGCGGTGTGGGCAGCGGCATTGTCTGGTTTTTTCGCGTCAAGGGCAGGCTTGCCCGCGCCAGAAGCCGCACCAACGGTACGAACCGTACAACGTCAACAACTGGCAACCGCGCTGCCTTGGGCGGCTCGAGCGCTCGGTTTAACAGTTCCAAAAGCTTGAACGGGAAAAGGTATCGTATTTTCATGACCAACCCCCTCACCAGCCTCCTCGAGTCTCAAAACGTTGTGATTCTGGATGGCGCACTCGCCACCGAACTCGAGCGGCGCGGTTGTGACCTGAACGACCCGCTCTGGTCGGCACGGGTCTTGCTCGAGACGCCAGAATTGATTCGCCAGGTTCATGCCGATTATTTTGCGGCGGGTGCGGATTGTGCGATCACGGCGAGTTATCAGGCGACCTTTGAAGGTTTTGCGCGGCGCGGTTTATCGGCAACCCAAGCCGCAGATTTGATGAGGTTATCCGTTCAACTGGCGCTCGAGGCTCGAGATGCGTTCTGGGAGATTTCTGCGAACCGTGCCGGGCGGGTCAAGCCGTTTGTTGCGGCATCGGTCGGTCCTTATGGTGCGTTTCTGGCGGACGGTTCGGAATACCGAGGCGATTATGGTTTGACTCAAACCCAGTTGATAGACTTTCATCGCCCACGTTTGGCGGTGCTGGCGGCGTCTGGCGCGGATATTTTGGCGTGCGAAACCATTCCCAGTTTGCTCGAGGCAACAGCTTTGGCGCGTCTTCTCGAGGAATTCCCTGGCACAACTGCCTGGATCAGCTTTAGCGCCAAGGATGGTGCGCATGTCAACAACGGCGAAACCTTTGCCGAATGCGTGACGGCGCTCGAAGCTTTCCCACAGGTGGTGGCGGTCGGCATCAATTGCACCGCACCGCAATTCATCACCGATTTGGTACGGTCGGCTCGAGGTTTGACCCAAAAACCGATGGTGGTCTACCCCAATTCTGGGGAAACCTACAACGCCATTTCAAAACGCTGGAATGGCGAGGAAACATGTCAAAGCTTTGCCAGCAAGGCTCGAGCCTGGTTTGAGGCGGGTGCGAACATCATCGGTGGTTGTTGCCGCACCAGCCCAGAGCATATTCGGGCGTTAAAACTCGAGATTCCCCTGATACAAACCCCAGCACACCTTGGGCGGTAGACTGTGGAAAATCAATCGGTTCTCTCGAGCCGCATATTTGGAGGCTTCATGAAATACGACGTGTTTGTGATCGGTGCGGGACCTGGTGGTTATCACGCCGCCATTCGGGCGGCGCAATTGGGGTTGAAGGTGGCAATCGCCGAAAAGGAATTCTGGGGCGGCGTCTGCCTGAACGTCGGTTGCATTCCGACCAAAGCGCTGCTTCACGTTGGACAAGAAATTTACAACGCCAAACACGGCAAAGATTTTGGTCTCAACATCCTCGAGATGAACCTGGATTTGAAAGCCGTCAACAAGTACCGCGACGGCATCGTCAAAAAACTGACCAGCGGCGTCTCGAGCCTGTTAAAAGGCAATGGCGTGACCATGTTCGAGGGCGAGGCGAAACTGACGGGCAAGAATTCGGCAACCGTCAAAACCAAAGACGGCGAGACGACGCTCGAGTTTGCGAACTGCATCGTGGCGGTGGGCGGCGGGATCAACCATTTAAAAACCTTTCCAGTGGACGGTTATGACATTGTCGATTCCACCAGCGGTCTGGTGATTCCCGACGCCGTGCCAGCCAGGGTCTTGTGCATTGGCGGCGGCGTGATCGGTATGGAATTCGCCACGATTTACAACCGCCTGGGCAGCGATGTCACCGTGATCGAACCACTGCCGAGCATCATCGCTGGGGCAGACGCGGAAATTGTTGGCATCGCCATGAAAAGCTATAAAAAACAGGGCATCAAAATTTCGCTTCGCACGGGCGCAAACGGATTTGAAAAGAAAGCCGATGGCTTGCACGTCGAACTCGAGAATTTAGAAACCAAAGAAAAACGGGTTGAGATTTTTGATCGTGTGGTCAGCGCCGTGGGGCGTCACGCCAAAGGGAAGGGTCTTGGACTCGAGGAAATTGGCGTCAAACTGACCGAACGCGGCGCGGTTGAAATCGACCCGCAGACGCTCGAGACGAACGTTCCAGGGATTTACGCGATTGGCGATGTCGTGCCTGGCATTTGGCTGGCGCACAAAGCCATGAAAGACGGCTTGGTGGCTGCCGAACGCTGCGCGGGCAAAAAGAGCGTCAACGATGCCGTGGCGGTCCCTGGTGTGGTCTACACCAGCCCAGAGATTGCCTGGGTTGGACCGACGCAAACCGAACTCGAGGCGAAGGGCTTCAACCTGAAAATTGGCAAATTCCCACTGGCGGCGTTGGGTCGCGCCCTGACCTTGGGTTCGACCGAAGGCACGATCAAAATGATTGCCGATGCCGAAACCGATTTGGTGCTGGCGGTTCACGTGGTCGGACCAAACGCCAGCGACATCATCGGCGAGGCGTGTTTGGCGCTCGAGATGGCAGCCACAGTTTCCGACATCGCCCTGACGATTCACCCACACCCAACCCTTGCGGAATTGATGGGCGAGGTTGCGGAAGCCACGCACAAGCACAGCATTCACATCATCAACAAGTAGCGATTCGCAAATAGAAAAAAGCGAACCCATTTTGGGTTCGCTTTTTTGTCGCTCGAGATTCGATTTTGTTGACAGTTGTTCAAGCTTCAAACCCGAGCTGCATTTTCATCCAGCCGCTCGAGTTGAAAAAATTCGCGGCGGCACTGCCTGGCGGCACAATGCCGTCACAGGCAAGCCGAATTTCATCGGGCAGTGTCATCTCGAGCACGGGCAATAAATGCTCGAGTTGCGCCACGTTTTTGGGTCCAATGATCGGCGCGGCGATGCCTGGTTGATCTTTGACCCACAACAACGCGAGTTGCGCGGGATCAAAGCCAGCATCTCGAGCGAGTTGCACGAATTGATTTGCCACCCGCACGGCATTGGGCGTGACCCGATCTGCGTAAATCCCACCGCGTTGAGAGGCTCGAGAATCCTCGGGGCGGGTGTTTTCATGCTCGTATCGCCCCGCCAGCATTCCCATCGCCATCGGCGACCACGGCAGTAACGCCAGGTCGTAGGCTTGCGCCATCGGAACGAGTTCGTTTTCGATGCGGCGATCCAGCAAATTGTACGGCGGTTGTTCACTCGCAAACCGCACAAAACCCTTCGCTTCAGAAGTCATAATTCCCTCGAGAATCTTCCAGGCGGGCGCGGTGCTGCAACCGATGTACCGCACCATGCCAAGGCGCACCAAATCCGTTAGCGCAGACAGGGTTTCCTCGAGCGGTACAGCAAAATCCATGCGGTGCAGTTGGTACAGATCGATGTGGTCGGTACGAAGGCGCTTTAAACTGTCTTCGCAGGCTTTCAGAATGTGTTGCCGACTGTTTCCACGGTCATTCGCGCCCGTGCCGGTCGGGTAATGCACTTTGGTCGCAATGAACGCCTGGTCGCGCCGCCCAAGCTTCTCGAGCGTCTGCCCGATGATGCGCTCCGACTCGCCCGCGCGGTACGAATTGCTGGTGTCAATCAAATTGATGCCAGCGTCAAGCGCCCGCTCGAGCATGGCGGCACATTCGGTTTCCAGGGTTGGGTTTAAGAAATTGTCGGTTCCCAACGCGAGAGGGGAGACAAAAACGCCAGTGCGTCCAAAAGGTCTAAATTGCATGTTTATATTCTGGCAGGAAAATCTCTTTTGTGCTGAACATGGAAATCCGATCTGAAACGAATTGAGAATCTCGATAATTAGAAACCCTCAATTGTAACTCTAAATACAGAATCCTAAACTGGGTGAGCGATACTTCTGTTTACACGACTAAACCTTTGCTTTAGCCAAATCGTCAGCCCTTCAAGCCCTTCGCTGTTGTGAAAGGAGCAGACCATGAATCAAAACATCGCCCCATCAGCCGCCCATCCAGTGCAATGTCGTTGGGTTCCAGGCACACTCGACAAAGTTCGGGTCAGCGACCCCGAGATTCATCAGGACATGATTCTCGAGCTTCGTGACTTTTTGGAACTCGCCAACCGCGATGCGGTCAATGCGCTTCACATGCAGGGTTTGGCGCAACTTCAGTGTGATCAAAAGCAGTGGAATGTCTTGTCGGCGCTGGCGGTTTCGCCCTGGAACGATTCCTCGGCTTATCTTTAAAGCTCGAGTTTCCCAAATCCTTGAAAAGTAAAATAGTTCATTCATTGAATTGTTTGCTTTTCCAAGGATTTTTAAATTGTCTCGGGTTAAACACCGTCGGTTGGCACAAGCCCAACGTGGGCAAAATACGATTCTGTGCCGCTCGGTTGTTGATACCGCAGCAACAACTCGAGCATTTCACGCTGTAATTTTTTGGCATCGGGGTACGACAGCCTAAACTCCATAAACGAACTCATCATGGCGGGCGCGTCAGGCTCGAGCATGGCTTCCAGGGTGTCAAAATGTTCGCCATCGGCGCTGATATCCGTGATGGCATGGTTGTCACGCAAGTACAAACGCAAACCCGTTTTGGCGGGGTCTTTGACCAAACTTTTTCCCGCCCTGGTCAAAAGAGTGTTGAAGACTTTTTGGCTCTCCGCCATGATTTGCTGCACAAAACCCTCGAGCGTGACGGCGGGCGTGGCGTAGAACGGAATGAAAAAACCATCGCTGCTGGCACGGTAATGCTTGATCGCCCGACCTCGGCGCGATTCGAGCCGCGTCAGCTCGATCAGTCCCAAACGCTCGAGTAACCGCACCTGGTAATGCGCGGCTTGCAGACCCATGTTCAACTGCTCGGCGAGTTGCGAAACACTCAAGGTTTGGCGCATGAATGGCTCGAGAAAGCGACGACGTTCGAGCTGCAACATGATGCTCACGGCTCGAGGTTCGGTGATGGTCTGCCAGCGCATGGCATAATCGTACAAGATGTCTACTTGAAAACCAGGCTTGCAACTCGAGTAAATAAACTTGATGCTGTGGTCATGACCCTCGAAACCGATTTACAGGCTTTGTTCTCGCCCGCCGCCCATGCCAACCCTTTCCCACTGTACGAAGCGGTGCGTGCCCACGGTTCGGTGCTACCGATGCCAGAATGGAAGACCAACTTTGTGCTCTCGCTCGAGGCGGTGCAAAAACTGTTTCGCCTGCCCAGCATTTCCAGTGACCGCATGGGCGGCATGGCACAACTCGAGAACACCGCCTCGATGACCCTGCTGCGCCACATGATGCTGTTCCATGACGGGGCAAACCATGCCAGGTTGCGCGGTCTGGTCTCAAGTGCCTTTAGCCCAAAAGCCGTCGAGGAAACCCGAGCATTCATTGCCAGTACCGTCAAACAATTGCTCGAGCATCATGCCCGAGACGGCACAAATTTTGTCGCCAACGTCGCCGTCCCACTGCCGTTGCTGGTCATCCTCGAGATGCTGGGCGTGTCCGACACGGAGCGCCACAACCTCAAACGCTGGTCCGAAAGTGTTGCGGCTTTGTTCGACGGCGGCAGCCTGAGCGAAGAGCGTTTTCCCGCCATCGAACAAGACATTCAAGACCTGCGTGCCCACTTTCAAAACATTGCCGACGAACTCCGTGCCAATCCGCGCCCAGGCGTGCTCTCGGCGATGGCGAACGCCGAAAACGGCGCACTCTCGAGCGACGAATTGCTCGCCAATGCCGCGCTGTTGATGGTCGCAGGACACGAAACCACCACCAATTTGCTCTCGGGGGCGATGCTCGAGTTTTCACGCCAAAAAGACGCCTGGCAAGACTTGCTCGAGCATCCAGAATGGCTGGGCAACTGCGTTGAGGAACTGCTGCGCATCATCAGTCCAGTCACCATCACAGATCGCGTTTTGACGGCGTCGCTCGAGTTAAATGGTGTCACCATGCAGCCTGGCGGTGTTTCGTTGATGCTGGCAGCCGCCAACCGCGACCCCAAACATTTCAGCGAACCCGCACGCCTCATGCCAAACCGCACCAACGCCAAAGACCACGTTGCATTCGCCGCAGGCGCTCACTACTGCCTCGGCGCACCGCTGGCACGGCTCGAGGTACGCGTTTTCTTGGAGGTGCTGCTCGAGCACTACCCACGTTTTACGGTCAAGCAAAACAGCGCCACCTACCGCGAGAATTTTTCCTTGCGTGGTTTGAACCAGCTCGAGGTGCAACTCGAGGCTTAAAGCACAATGTCGCTCAAGGCTTGAATCGGAATCAAACTCAGTGCCTCCTCGCCCACCACGGGTTGATCGGCTCGAGCGATGGTGTCCGCCTTGCGAATGGCTGTTCCAAAATCCAAACCTGTGCGTTTCTCGATTTGCGTAATTGCCACACGCCAATGCGAAACGTTGACGCTCGAGCTTGGTTGCGGCATACCGAGCGATTTGCGTTCTTCGGACAAGAGCGCCAGTTGATCGACCACCATGCCAACCGCCTTGAGCGCCTTCTCGCCCTTCCAAACCACGATCTTCCAAAATGAGGACGGAATTTGCACATCATCCGCCCAGAGGTCGATGGTGTCATCAAAAATCGGTCCCTGAAAGACGCACAAATGCTTGTTGGGATTGCTGGTTTTTAAGACACCCTGCTCGAGCACGTACTGTTCGACGCCCTGCCAAAATTTGGTGGTCTGGTTGAAGCGAAAATGTTGCGGCGAGCAGTTGGTGAAATGAAAGGTGTCCGCGTTGGCTCGGGCGGCGGTTTGATTGTCGCCCCAGGTTGGGTCGGAGCGCCGCGTCAAATGCCCACGGTCAAAATAGGTTGACCACGCCGAGTAAAAGGTCTGATCGAGAAAAAAACTGGCACTGATGCGCACATCCTTAAACCAAGTTTCACCCTCCGCGTTTGAAACCTGCCCCGTCTTGCGATCCACCGACAAATAGGTTTCGCCGTCAATGTTGGTGGCGGTAAAAAGGGCAATGCGTTTGGACTTGTTCATCTTCAAACTGAAATGCTCGTACTTCAACTCGCCCGCCTCGAAGTCGGTTTCTTGCGCCCGCAACGGCGCAATTTGTGAGGCATCCGTGACCATCGGCAAGGGTATGCTCGAGCCGTCAATAAAATCTGTGTTGTAACCCGTGCGGTTGGAATAATCCTGGTCAACCTTCAAGACTTCCGCCCCTCGAGTCAGGGTTTTGGTCGGCACTTCCAGGCTTGTCGGGGCGCTCGAGCTTGCAGGCAATGACACTGCGCTACCTCCCAAGCGCACACTGATTTCCAGGGGAACTGTAAACCGAACTTCACCGCTCGAGTCTGCATGGTTTGCCATAACCACTCCTTGTGAATCTGGAATCTGAAAAACTTCGGGTTTTGAAATTTTCGGTGGCGAAAGCTTTTTGGTCTCACCCGCGATTGAAGTGACCCGAGCGCTTCCCGCCGCCTCGAGCACCTCACGCAACAGGGCTTGCTGATCTGGCGGCAGGCTCGAGAGTTTGCTTTGCAAATCCTTGTAAATCGCACTGATTCGCACACCCTCGTTGACGTTGATGGTCACCGGAATTTGCTGTCCCCTGTCATCCTGATGCTCGAGAAACGGTTGCGCCCAGTGGTGCAACGCCACCAACTCCCACTCGTCATTGAAGACCGGCGAACCCGAAGAACCCTCCTCGGTGTCGGTTTCGTACAGCAGCGTCCGGTCCGTGCGGTAGACCAAATTGTTGTTGCGCAATGCAATCATCTTCAGCCAACCTTTTGGATGCTGAACAATGTTGACGTTCATGCCGATCACGTGCCTATCGGGACGGTCTGAGAGCGCACAAAAGCCAAAATCGGACAATGCCGCATTCCCAGAATTCAAACGTCCGACCGCCACCAGCGCGTAATCCAACTGATCTGGCATGGAAAACAACGCGAACTTTTCAGGCTCGAGCAAATACGAGGTTGTGGGAAGCGCCGTGCCATCATTGCCCAGTTCGCGGTCAAAAGTGATTTGCGTCCCTCGAGCCTCATTGATGTCGCCAATGACATGACAATTGGTTAAAAAAAGGTTCGGGCTGACCAAAAAACCGCTGCCCAATTTCGATTCGTTCGGCGTGTTGACCTCGACATAACCCACCGCCCGACGCACGGCAGCGCCCATCGGCAAAAACCGAATGGGTTGCAGGTCAATCGTGTCACCGACAATTGCTTCCGCCCCAGGCGGCGCGACACCCTGGGTGCGTTTGTCCATGTACGCCGCAGAGCGCACCTTGTCGGGTTCGGCATCGCGCCAACGTTTTTGCCCAATTAAAGTTCGGACTCGAGCACGCTCAACTTGGCTGGACTGGACAAGCTCGAGGATGGATTGGCTGTCGTCTGGGTTCATGGTTCACCTCGGGAATGAAAGCTGGTTGAAACACTAAAGTATTGCATGAGGACGTGAAAAGACCTTGATTGAGCCTCGAGTTCGCTGTCTGGTGCGAGAAAAACTCGATTCGATATAACGCCACCCTCTCTTGACCATAAAACGCACCTAACGGGCATGGTCGCTCATCCCCAACCCTTCTCCCGCTTGCGGGAGAAGGGAGTTTTGGCGCTAACTCGAGAAACGAAAATATTGCGCTCAAATGTTGCCTCGCGGTTGCATTTATGAAGCTCGAGTCATTGATTTAAGGCGTGGCGTTCAGGGCGGAACCAACGTCCAATAAGCCTTGACCGCAAGCGTTCGGATCGGTCGGGAACGTTGCCGATGCTGGCATTGGGTTTGGTGCTGAACAGCCCGAAGCATTCGCGGTGCTGACAATGATCTTCTTGACATCTTGAGGTTGCAACGCTGCATTCTTGGCAAAAATGATGGCGGCAGTTCCCGACACAAACGGCGCTGCGTAAGATGTTCCTCCTGTCAGGTTCGTGAACAATGTGCCATCGCGTTTGAACGTGGCGACAGATTCACCTGGCGCGACCACATCCGTGTGCTTGTTCGCCGTGGCGTAATCGGCGTAATTCATTTTTGGCGTGATCGCACCCACTGAAATCAGATTCTCGAGGTTCAACACTGGGTCTTGCGAGAACGCCGCAGGAAAAATGGTGCGGTTGAAATCTGGATGCCCCGCAGGAAATTCTCGGGTGTTTCCAGCCGAAGCGACCACCACAGCCCCCTCGAGACCCGCATCCCGAATCGCACCCTCGGCAAGTGGAGAGTTGATAAAACTGCCCAAACTTAAATTCAGCACTTTGGCTTGCGCCGCCTTCGAGACTGCGTAACAAATGCCCATCACCACGCTCGAGTCACGGCAATGCCCCGTCTTGTCACAGACTTTCACAGGCACAATGTTCGAGTCTGGCGCGACGCCCACCGCGTTACCGCTCGAGTCCCGACCTGCGACGATGCCTGCCACGCCCGTACCGTGACCTTCGGGCGCAGGTATGAAATCGTCATCTGCATTCAAAACACCAGCCACGTAATTTTTAGGGGCAACGCTCGAGAATGCCGCAATGTTCGTGACACCCGTATCCAGCACCGCCACGCGCACGCCCTTGCCTGTTTGCTCGAGTTTTTGGGCTTTGACTGCCTCGAGACCCCAAAAGTCAGGTTTGGATTCGGTGGTGGTTTGATATGGCAATCCATAACTTTGTGGTGCGACACCATACAATGCGTCACCACCAACAATGCTAATACCCTGTTGATCGAGAACCGCAATCGTGTCTGAAATGCTGCCTGCTTGATTCAATCGGAATCGCAGCAGTATTTTTCCGCACACCTGCGAATTTTTGCCGCTTGGGTCGCTGGTACGAGCAGGAATTGGAGTGCTACTGACCAAAGTCACTTTGGCTTTTTTAGCTGCTAACGCAAGTTTTTTATTCCCAAACAAACTCTTGGCGTTTTCTGAAGTTCCTGCAACGTTATAAATCGCCAGAACTTCATTTGCAGAATAATCAATCTCTGGCATTAAGGTTTTAAATGACTCGAGCGGCTTCCAGACCAAACGCGGCGTTTTGTCCGTTTGCGCTTGGCTGTTGACAACAGCAACCAAACCCGAGATGCTCAATACCAAACCAGCCACGAGCCAACGTCGAAACACTGTTTTCATGCCTTCACCACTTTCTTCGGATTAAAACCGAAACTTAGTTTTTTAATTTCTCCAGAAGTTGATTTGCCCGAGTCTGCCAACTTTGATCTTGCGCTAGGAATGCAAAATCGAGCATCAGTCGCGCTTCTTCAAATGGGTCATTGACTTTTTGAATTTCAAGTTGAGCCGAATTGAAATCGCGCTCAACGGCATAGAGTGCTGCTTTGGTCATTGGAGTATCTGCAAGTTCTATGGCTTGATGGGCGACATCTGCGCTATCTTGTAAACGTGCCAATTTGCTTAGGGCAAAAGCTTCACGATCTGTTAAATGACCTTTTTGTGCAATATCGCTTGCCGATTGAAATGCGCTTGCTGCTTCTGAAAAATCTTTGGTCAGAGTAAAAATATCGCCTCTGAATAAGTGAAACTCTGTCAATTGAAAAAAGTGCGATTCCGTTGATGGAACATCATTCGTAATCTGTTTCAACAGTTCCATTCCAAGCTCAAGATTGTCTTTTGCGTCCTGAAATAAACCAAGTCGGATTTCGACTTCGACTAAATTACTTCTGAACATCATTAGGCTAGGTTTGCTGGTTGCAATTCTTTGTGATTTCAATGCTCGTTGATATGCTTCTCGAGCTTCACGGAATTTGCCTTGCTCAAAACGAATCAATCCTAAGTTATTAAAAACAGCGTGAGCAATAATATCTTCGCCAATGGGTTGAATGCTGGTTAATGCCATTTCGTAATATTGTTCAGCAGTTGCCAATTCTCCAAATCTCCAAAATAATCTTCCCAAATTAGCCTGAGTTCGTGCTGAATTTGACAAATTGCCCAAACGTCCCCAGACTTGCAATGCTTCATCAAATATCTCTCGAGCCTCTGGTTTCACCTGATCTGTCAGTACCAATCCTAAATTTCCGAGCGTATCCCCAACCTTATCCAAATCCCCCAACGCCCTTCTAATCTCGAGCGCTTCCCGCAAGTACCGTTCTGCGTTTGGCAAATCCTGCTCGAGCCATTTGGCAAGCCCCAAATTGTGCAGGGTGTTGCCGCGTTCAACCAGCACTTCGATTGAATCTTGCCCCTCGAGCAACGCCAAGGCTTTGTTGGCGAGTTCGGCGGTGGCTTGGGCGTCGCGGAAGTACGTTCCCAATAGGTTCGCTCGAGCGTTCAATAAGCTGGCGCGGGTCACGGCGTCCAAACCGGTCACGAGCAGGTCGGCTCGGTCTAGGTCATGGTTGGCTTCGTCCAGGCGCATTAGGCGCTCGGACACTCGAGCGCGGCGGGTGAGGGTGCGAACGCGGGTGGTGGGGGTGGTGGCGCGTTCCAGGGCGCGGTCAAACCAGAGTGTACCTGCGGTCATGTCACCGCGCAGGGATTGGCTTGTGCCGGCTTTGGCGAAGGTCTCAGAGATGCTTGCCATCTGCGGGGCGTCCAGGGTGATCGTGCCGCCTTCCAGGGCGCTCCAGTAGTGTTGCGCGGCAAGTTCTGGGGTGTCGTGCCTGGCTCGAGCGGCGCGGAGGTGCAGCAGGTGTTGGCGTTCAAAGGTCAGGTGGGCTTTGGCAACGCCCAGGGTCAGGTCGTGGTTGAAGTGAATGCTGGTGTCGCCGCGTCGTAAAACTCGAGCGTTGCGTAAAATACTCAGTCCTTCTATCACGGCGTCGTAACCCAGTTCGGTGACGGTTTTGATCTCGAGGAGCGTCGAACCTTCGCCCAAGACTGCGCACGCCTCGAGCACCTGTTGGGCGTTGGGGTGTTGGGCGATGCTGTTCAAACGGTATTGAATCAAGTCTTGCACTTTGGGCGGAATCAGGCTGGCGTCGGGTTTGACATAATCGGCTTCGAGCATCTCGAGCAAGTACAGTGGGTTGCCGCCCGATTGTTGCATCAGCCAGGCGATGTCACTGTTGGATTGTCCGAGGCGGGCGGCAAGTTCTTGAATGGCGTTCTCGTTCAAGGGTGGCAACTCGAGGCTGATGCCTGCGTGTTCGCGTTGAAGTAATTCTGGCAGTCTTGAAAGCTCGAGGCTCGCGTTTTGTTCGGTGTCGCGTTGGGTCACGATCAAGAGCATTCCGCGCGGCGGCGGTTTGCGCAGCAGCTCGAGCACCAGCCCAAAACTGGCGGGGTCAATCCATTGCAGGTCGTCCAGGAAAAGTAAAGTCGGGCGGATTTCGTCGCTTAAGAGCCAGCGAATGCCCAAGAGCAACAGGCGTTCGTCCTCGCTCGGCGCGTCACCAGTCACGTCCAAAAGGTCGGGCACAAACCTTGCAATCGCGGCACGAAGCTCACTGGGCATGGACTCGAGGTCGTGGCGTCTGGCGCGAACGAGTTGACGCACCACCATGTCAAAGGTTCGCCAAGCGGGAGTGTGGCGTTCGCTGAAGCCCTCGGCGTGAAGGTAAGCGCGTTTTTGTGGGTCGAGCAGCGCAATCCAACGCCGCGCCAATTCGGTTTTGCCCGCGCCTGGTTCGCCGATCAAACGCACGCCCCAAACCCGTCCCTCGAGTGAGTTGGGTAAGCTTGTATTCAGTTGCTCGAGGGTGGTTTCGCGTCCCAAGAACGGCACGGGTTTCTCCTGGTGGTGGTTTGCAAAAAGTTCGGTCAACAAGCCTCGAGCGGCGGCGATCTCAACGGCGTTCGCCATTGCCAGCGCTGCTTCAATATCCGAATTCGGGCGACCCCCGAGTTCGTGCAGGCACTCGAGGAGTTCGCGGTGGGCGGCTCGGGCGCGTTCGGGTTGGTTGGTAGCGGTCAAGACCAGCATTCGGTACAAGACCAGTTGTTCTTGCGGGTCGTCGATTTCGGGTTTGATAAACTCGAGAAAGGGGAGGGCGGAAAGCCAGTTTTGGGCGTTCAGATGATGAAGCGCCAGGCGCGAACTCAGGTCGCGGCGAAGTTGGTACAACTCTTGGCGTTTGGCTTCCAGCCAGTTTTGAAACTCGAGGTCGAATTTGGCATCCCAGGCGGGTTCTGGAAAACCGAGAAATTCGTGCGCCAACGCTTGCCACGCCGCCAGCCAGGATTGCGGATTTTCGGATTTCGCCAGCTCGAGTTTGTTTTGCCAGTCGCTCGAGAATGATGCCCCGAGTTTCAAGGTACGGTTTTTGTCGTCGCTGAGAAACGGGTCGAAACCCAGCAGCTCGCGGATTTGATTCAGCGCCGTCGAGAGGCTGCCCAGGGCGTTGCTTTTGCCAGCCCAGAGCATTTGTGCCAAGACATCTCGGGTCGCCAATTTCTGATCGTTGGACGCGTCGGAAAGCAATGCCAGCAAGACCACGGGTTTGCGTCCCAACTCGAGAGGTTGCCCCTCGAGCAGGATGTGTGGTCTGCCCAGCCAGCGAAATTCCAAACGTGTCACAATGTACAATACAGCAAAGTGAGAGATTGCCGCCAAAAGTCTCGAGATTCACGTCATACAGCTTGAACACCACCATCACCTCCCTAGGTTCTCAAGTTAAACCCGCAGTCTCAAAACGGTCTCAAAACGCGGCTTCAAATCCCTGATCGTAAGTTCAAATTGACTCGAGAGAACCCGTGCTGAACAAGGTTAATTGATTTTGAGGGCTTTTTGAGACCCCCACCCTAGGCTGAATGGGCTTCAAATCCATCAAAGGCATATTGCTTTGCACCCGCAAAGGATGCCGAACAGGAGTGTCATGAGGAAAATCAATTACATGAAACGCGCCGCCAAACGATTTCTCGCGGGAACAAACTGCCGAGTCCCAGTTGAAGTGGTCGAATTGGGCATCAAAAGCCTGACCGAATGGGTGGACACCCTGGCGGAAGAACGCGAGTTTGACCGCATGAAACACCTCGAGTCGCAAGCCCGCAAAGCCGCCAGAGCGCGTCAATACCTGCCCACCCGCAACCCAAGCTTTGCTCAAGACTGAACCACACGCCGCTCGAGCCGTTATACTCAAAGCCTCGAGAGGAGTCCGATGAAAGTCAGCAAGGTTGAGGTCTTCACAGTTGGCTCGGAGTGGCGCAATTTAACGATTGTGCAAGTCCACACCGACGAGGGTCTGACGGGTTTGGGCGAGTCTCGGATTCCAAACCATGCCAGCACGCTCGAGGCGTACATCAACGATGCTGCAAGTCGGCATCTGGTCGGACGCGACCCGTTTGAGATCGAGGCTTTGGTGCTGCGAATGCGCCGCGACGATTTTTCTCGCCCTGGCGAGATCATGATGAGCGGCATCGCCTGCCTCGAGATTGCCTGCTGGGACATTGTGGGCAAAGCCCTTGGGCAGCCGATTTACAAGCTGCTGGGCGGTGCGGTGCGCGACAAAATCAAAGCCTACGCCAACGGCTGGTACCGCGTCGAACGCACGCCCGAAGAATTTCATGCCGCCGCCCAAAAAGTGATCGAACGCGGTTACACTTCCCTCAAACTCGATCCGTTTGGACCCGGTTATTTTGAACTCGAGCGATCTGAGTTTTTAAAATCGGTGGCTTTGGTCGAGGCGGTGCGCGACGCCATCGGTGCGGATGCGGAAATTTTGCTCGAGATGCACGGCAGATTCTCCCCCGCCCAAGCCATCAAAATTGCTCGAGCCTGCGAACCGTTTGGTTTGGGTTGGGTCGAAGAACCCGTGCCGTTTGACAACCTCAAAGCCTTGAAAAAAGCCAGCGACGGAATGCAGGGCATCACGGTTGCCACAGGCGAACGGATTCATGCCCGCAACGAATTCCGCGAACTCTTCGAGCTTCAAGCCTCCGATGTGATTCAATTTGACATTACCCACATTGGCGGGATTCTCGAGGCGAAAAAATTGGCTGCCCAAGCCGAAAGTTATTATGTGACCGTTGCGCCGCACAATGTCGGCGGGCAGATCAGCACGGCGGCGGCACTGCACTTGGCGGCGTGTACCACCAACCACCGCATTCAAGAATACTTCAACGATTTTGCCGACCCCTGGGTCAAGCAAACCGCGACAGGTTGCCCTGAAGTCGTGAACGGTTATTTTACGCTACCCACCGCGCCTGGTTTGGGACTCGAGTTGGACATGGATGTGATTCGGGCGCACCCCAAACAGAACACGCATTTTAATTTGTTTTCTGAGGGCTGGGAAAAGCGCAAAAAAAACAATTAGACTCGGGCTTTACAGGCTCGAGCGTTCCGCCACCACCGCAATGCCAAGCCCACCTCGAGGCGTTTGGGTTAAAGTCACTTTCAGGTGCCGAGGCGCAATGGCATTCACGATGTCATCGGCAATTCGAGCCGCCAAGGATTCGCAAAACGATCCCTCGTTGCGAAACGACCACAGATAAAACTTGACCGCTTTGGACTCGAGACACTTTGCGCCTGGTTGATACTCGATGCTGACCGTGCCAAAATCGGGTTGTCCAGTGATCGGGCAAACGCTGGTGAATTCGTTGGTTGTGATGCTGACGCGTTGCACGTTCGGGGCTTCAAAAGCTTGTTCTGCCAGCACTCGAGCGGCTTGTTCGGGCGATTCGGGGCGTTTCATTGGACCCGAAGTTGGAATGTAGAGATCGTTGGTCATGTTGGTCATTCTAGGGCATCCAAGGCGTTACTCGAGATCGGGGCGATATTTGAATGCCAACAACGCTTAGAATTAACCCGTGATCCCCCGTTCTTTGTCACTCGCAGGACTGCCCAAAAACGCCCGCAATGCCATTTTGGTCGAACCGCTCTGGGCGCTTTTTGGTGTGGTGATCTTGTATTACGCCCCGCTGTACATGACAACCATCGGACTCTCGAGCGTTCAGGTCGGTTGGATCGGTTCGATCATGTTGGCGTTTTCGTTCGTTTTTCAAACCCTGGCGGCGCCGATCACCAACCGCCTGGGACGCAAACGCACCAGCCTGATCTGGGATTTGATCTCCTGGACGTTGCCGATGCTGATCTGGACGTTTTCGCAAAGTTTTGCGGCTTTTGCCATCGCCGCAATTTTAAACTCGAGCGTCCGAATTGTCAGCGTCTCCTGGAGTTTGTTGGTGATCGAAGATGTAGACCCAAGCGACCGCTCGAGGGTTTTTGCCATCCTCAATTTGATCGCTGCCGCCTGCGGACTGATGACCCCAGTAGTTGGCTTGTTGATTGGCAAATATGGGGTCGAATCGACCTTGCGCGTCTATTATTTTCTGGGCGCCATCAGCATGACCGTCATGTTTTTCTTGCGCAACGCCCTGACCGATGAAACCCAAAACGGTCTTGCCGCCATGCTCGAGCATCAGGGTTTGCAGCCTTGGGAAAGTTTAAAGAAAAACCTCCAGAGTTTGAACGCCCTAAAAGACACCAAAGGTTTGTTGTGGTTGATCGCTTTTTACGTCCTGACTTTTTTTATCGAACAAATGAACCTGTTTCAAATTTTGTACTTTTCCCAAACCCTGCATTTTGGCGCACTCGCCGTGTCGCTCGTGCCGGTGTCGGTCGCGTTTATCACCGCGATCATGTACGGTTTTGTCTTAAAGCGACTCTCGAGCCTTGCGGTCGAACAAACCTTGGTTTTGACCTGTGCGCTTGGACTGCTTGGAGCAATTTTAATGGTTTTGATTCCAGCCGGAAACCTGGTTATTTTATTGCTGGTCATCAGCGTTTTGGCGGGCGGAACGTTTTTAACCCGAACCTACCGAGACACGGTTTTGTTCAGTCATTTGCCAACCCAAGGCACCGCTGATTTGTTCTCGGCGGTTCAAGTGCTGACGATGTTGTTCTCGATTCCCGCATCGGCGATTGCGGGCGCAATTTTTAGCGTTCAACCCAGCGCACTGTTTGTTTTGATTGCGTTCCTCAATCTGGCATTGTTTGCAATGGCATGGGTGATTTCTCGTCTTCAAACTCGAGAAGCTGTAACAGAGCCGAATCTTTGAGGCTCGAGCTTCACCATCAAAACGGGTTAAAAACGTTCTGCAAATTAACGGTTTCCTTTTGGGTCGAGCGCATCGCGCAAGCCGTCACCCAGCAAATTAAACGCCAGCATCGGCACAATTTTCAGCTTGGGGTCGATGTCTACCAGTTTGTCGTAAATCTGATTCTGAACTTGACGGTCCACAAAGGCACTCGAGACGGCGGGATCAAGATTGGGCGGGTCGGCGTCCAAGCCAACCGTGAGGGTGTTATCACTTTGCGCCAAACCCCCCAGCGTCAAGCCGAGCGCCGTGAGCACTGCCATTCCAATGCGTCTTTTCATTCCCTATCGCCTCCTCTGTACCAACCCTGAACCTGTTGCGATGCCCGCCGAGAAGTCACTGGTTATTTCGCAGATCGAACCACCTCTTTCAAATGCGTTTCCATCGCGGCTCGAGCCTTGTCTGGCTTTCGCTTGCGGATGGCATTGACAATGGCGCCGTGATGCTCGAGGGTCAAATGTTGCAAGTTGTCGGCGAGGGCGCGTTCGCGCAGGTTCAGCATCAGTTGACGCAGCGCCGAGAGCACCTGTAAGGTCACACCATTGCCCGCCGCCCGGGCGATCAACTCGTGAAACTCGAGGTCGGCACGGCGCAAACTCTGCCCAGCCGCCGCGATGTCGTGTTGAGCCTCGAGTGCCGTTTCAAGGGCTTTGATGTCCTCTGGCGTCGCCCGTGTCGCCGCGAGTGCCGCCACGCCAGGCTCGAGCAATGCCCTAAACTCGAGCAGTTCTTGGGTCAAGTGCGGGCGACCCAGCAGCAAATTTCCAAACGGTTTGGCGAGGTCTTTGCTGCTGGCGTCAAGCACCAGCGTGCCCTCGCCTTGACGCGCCTGCAAATAGCCAAGCACCTCGAGTTGATGGATGGCTTCGCGCAAACTTGCCCGTCCAATGCCCAGAGTCGTCGCCAGTTCGCGCTCGTTGGGCAGGTACGCTCCAGGTTTCAGTTGACCCTCACGCATCATGGCAAGCAAGTGCTCGACGATGCCATCTCGCAATTTGGAACGCTTGATCTCGAGATTTTGAATCATAGACTCCAATCATCCGATCATCCGACCACTGAAAGGTCAGAGTGTAAACGCAAGTGCCTTGAGAGTCAAGTCGGAAAACCCACAATCTGGTTTTAGGCGTTTCGCCAAGAATACTTGGGCATATACCCAAGCACTTCACGCGCCCGATCTATCGAGAGCAAGGTTTCAAATTCACCGAGGTTTGCCTTGACCCGCACGCCAGGGAAAACTTCCGCCATCAGTTCGCCCGAGCTGCGGTTCATGACCGTGTCGCTTGCGGCAACAATCAGATTAACCGAGCCAGTCAGGGGTTTTTCCAAACCCAACCAACAAGCCTGTGCCACATCTCGAGCGTCGACATAGCCCCACAAATTCCATTTTCGCAAATGTGGGTCGTGTTGAAAGCCCGCAAATTTGGCGTAATCGTGGGGTTCCATGATGTTGGAAATTCTCAAGCCCACAAACCCAATCCCTGACCACCTCGAGAATTCTGCCGCCATGACTTCGCCGACCACTTTGGAGAGCGCGTAACTCGATTCTGGAATCGGGAAATGATCCTCATCGACGGGCGCGTAACGCGGCGGGGTTTCAAACGGCAAACCCAGTGTGGTTTCGCTCGAAGCCCAGACAACCCGCTCGAGTTTTAAAATCTGCGCGGCGGAAAACACGTTGTAATTCATGGCGTTGTTCTCTAAAAAAGTTCGGGCTGGCGCAAACAGCCCTGGCGCGGGAATGTTCGCCAAATGCACCACCGCATCCGCCCCCTGCAAAACCTCGAGCGTCTGAGAAAAGTCGGTCAGATCGGCACGCAGCACGCGCCAGTTGTCGCCAAACTCGGCAAGCTCGAGTGGGTTGGGCAGTGTTTGGTCAACGCCCAAAACCTGATAACCATGCTCGAGCAAGTATTTTGTGACGGTGCGTCCCGCTTTGCCGCTCGAGCCTGTGACCACAATGTTTTTCATGCCAGAAGTATACGCGCCTCGAGGCGAAGCCGAAATGCAATCTCAAGGTGTCTACCTCGAAACTGCTGACAATGATTGCTTTGAGAAACACATTCCAGCGTCAAGTCCGAAGCTCGAGTGTGCCTAAATCAATAACTGCATGTGCTGCACGTAAGAAATCCAAACCCAGAATGCCTTGTAAATCAAAACCGTAATCCATCCAACCGACTTCAATCTGAAAATCAGTCATCAATAAATCTCCAACCCGAATACGCTCGAGTTGCTTCGAGAACACAAATTCCGTACCCCCAACGCCTCGAATACGGTGCATTTCGTCCTCAAGGTCATACAGTATTCCAATACGTTGTAATTGCTCAGTTTGAAAAATTGTTCCAGCCGAACCCGTATCAACCAAAACCGACTCGAGAATCAATTCTTGATGATTGTTTTCAATTGCAACTGTTGTGAACAACAAACCTCGCTCGAGCCTTAATTTCACGCGGCACTCCGAATGCCAAGCCAAACGCGTTCTTTGATAATCAACTCTGGTTTGCTGCTGTGCGCCACATACAATTCTCGGGTTGGGTTCATGTGATGCAATTCTCGGTAGGCTTTGAGGGCATCGAGTGAGGTTTCAAAAACATTCAGCACTGCCAAATCCTCGAGAATGCGATACTCGTCTTGACTGTGTGCCTTAAAGGCTTCGAGCAACAACCAAGTATTGGGATGGGCTTGGCGAACTTCGGAGTATGTCATCTCAAAATTCTAGCGCACTTTGATGAACTGACCATTGAGGTTTGCTGAAAATTCGTATCGAATCTATACATCAAAAGCTCAAGATTCGCGCATTTGAGGCTTTCAACGAACGCTGCCAATCGTAATGTTTTCAATAAACGCTTTTTGAAACGCCAGAAAAATCACGATCACCGGCAAGACCACCAAGGTCGAAGCCGCCATCAAGAGATTAAATTGCACATCGTGTTCGGAGCGGAACATTTGCAAACCTATCGAGAGCGTGTACTGGCTTTCGTCTTGCAGGTAAATCAGCGGTCCTAGAAAATTATTCCAAGCGGCAATCGCGGCAAAAATCGCCACCACCGCCAACGCTGGTCGCGCCAGCGGCAAAATTAAATAGCGCAGAATTTGCATTTCGTTCGCACCATCAATCCGTGCGGCTTCAGAAATCTCGAGCGGGATTTGCAGCAAGAATTGCCGCAACAAAAAAATGTAAAAGGCATTGCCAAAAAAACTGGGCACGATCAAGGGCAAGAACGTGTTGATCCAGTGCAGCTTGGCAAAAATAATAAACAACGGAATCAAAGTCACCGGAAATGGCACAAAAATTGTGGCGACCACAATGCCAAAAATCACATCCCGACCGCGCCATTGGATTCTCGAGAAACCATAGGCGATAAACAAATTGGAAATCACCGCGCCAATGGTGCTAAAAACCGTGATGACCAGCGTGTTCCAGGCATAGCGCAAAAATGGAAAAGCCCGAATCGCCTCGCTAAAATTATCAAAGCGCCAATGCAGGGGAATCAAGGTTGGTGGGAATACGCCCAGTTCTTCGGATTCTTTTAAAGCAGTCGAAACCATCCAAAACAATGGGGTGATAAACAGCAACGACCCGACAATCAAAATCAGCCTCGAGACCAGTTGGCTGCGAAAAACCCGTCTCGCTCGAGCCGAGGCTGCGTTTGCTGAGCTGACGGGTGCTTCGATGGTGTTGGCAGGGTTTTTCATGCCACGACCTCATAATTGACCCAACGTTTTGAAGACCAGAACACCAGCAATGCCAGCGCCAAACTGATCAGAAATAAAAACCATGACATCGCGGCGGCATAACCCATCTGTCCGTACCTGAAGGCGTTGTTGTAGAGGTAAAAAACGTAAAATAGTGTCGAATCGACGGGTCCGCCGTTGGTGGTGATATAGGCTTGCTCGAAGACTTGCAGCCCAAGCCCAAGTCCGACGATCACATCGTACAAAATGACGGGGGTCAACAGCGGCAAGGTGATGTGCCAGAACTTCCGCAAACTGCTCGCGCCATCAATTTCGGCGGCGTCGTACAGGGTTTGTGGGATGCCGCGCAAACCCGCCAAAAAGATCAGGGCGTATTGTCCTGCCCCCAACTGCGCCAGCATGACAATCGCCAGTTTTGCCCAAGCGGGATCACCAAACCAGTTGATGTTCGGTAAACCCACCGCAGACATTGCCAAATTCACCAGCCCATAGCGCGGGTTGAGCAACCAGATAAAAATAAACGAGACCGCGTAGACAGGCAGCACCGATGGCAGGTAAAGCGCCGCCCGATAAATCGGGATTTCGACCAGTTTTTGATTCATGGCAAGCGCCAGAATGATCGCAATGATTGCACCCACCGGCACCGCCAAAATGGTGTAATACAGCGTGTTGTAAAGCGAAGTCCAGAACAATTTGTCGTTGAACATTTGCTTGAAATTGTCTGTACCGATAAAGGTCATGTCGCCAAAACCAGAAAATTCGGTCAGGCTCATGTAACCCGAGGAAAGAATTGGATAGACCAAAAACACCAGAAACCCAACAATCCAAGGGCTGATGAACAACAGCCCCAAAAAGACGTTCCTCCACTCTTTTTTTGTCATGGCATGTCCTCTTGGGGTGGTTTATACGAATGGTTTTTACTGCTGGATTGCGGACAAACATCAGACTTAAGAGAATCATTTGCCTCGAGATGAGCCTCGAGATTCATTTTGTACGAAATATGAACAATACGAAATACGAATAAAACTGAATATCACAAAACGTTTCTCGAGATTTGTGCAAGCTCGAAGTCTGGAGGAGGGGAGACATTCCCTCCTCCAGGGCAATAATTTACTTGCAGAACTTTTGAAGCTGTTGGTTGACTCGAGTACCGACTTCGGTCAACGCATCCATTGGTTTGGCTTGGTTTAGGGTCACTTTGTTCATGGCGCTGGTCAATTGATCCCAGTACAACGCGCCGACCGGAATGGCGGGGCGTGACTTTGCCGAGGTCAAAAGGTCTTTGAAAAACAGATGGCGTTTTTCAAACAAACTGTTGTTGCCCAGGAGCGATTTGACGGTTGGCAGGTGCGCGGTTTCTTTGACGTAGACCGACTGCCCTTCGGCTCCGGTGATGTATTTCATAAATTCGTAGGCTTCGGCGGGGTGTTTGGCTCCTTTGGGTGTGACCATTGACCAACCGCCAGCCCAACTGGTTTTATGACCATCTGCGGTGGGGATGTAGGTCACGCCCCAGTCGGCTTTCGGGGCGTACTTTGCCATGTTGGCGATCACCCAGTCACCTGTAATCACCATTGGTTGCCGACCGGTGATAAATGGGTCTTGGGCTGGTGGGTAGTTTGGCGGGTAATAGGTGCTGACAAAAGCGGCGACCTTCTTGGGGTCGAGGGCTTTGGCATAATCGTAAAGGTACTGAAAGCCCGCCACCACACCCTTGTCGGTTGGCGTGACCTTGCAAGTTGCGGCATCATAGAAACTGCCATTGAAGGCAAAGCCCCAAGTGTAATGCCAACCCTGATTGGGCCAAGGGACAAAACCGAGGCGGGTGTAATTGCCCTGGCTGTCTTTGGTATTCAGTTTATTGGCGATGCTCGTGATCAACTTGATCGAGGGCACGCCTTTGGCGGGATCGAGCTGGGCAGGATTGACCCCCGCTTGTTTGAGAATGTCCTTGCGGTAGTAGAGCACTCGAGTGTCGGTGTCAAATGGCAGAGCATAGGTTTTGCCTTTAAATTGGGTTTCTGCCCAGGCAAACGGCAGGTGCACATCGGCTGGTTTGACGGTATCGGCGGCGGTGAATTCGTCGAGTTCTTGCAAAAAGCCAGCGGCGGCTCGTTCGGCAACGATAAAGCGATCCAGCATGTAGACATCGGGTCCAGTACCGCCCGCCACGGCGGTGGTGAGCTTGGCGGTGTCGGTTTCTGTACCGGTCACTTGAACCAGCTTGACGGTGATTTTGTCGCTGGTTTTGTTGAAATTTTCAACAATATGCTTGAGCGAGCTTAGATCAGGTTCTGAGTGTGAAGTCCAGAAGGTAACTTCGGTTTTTGCGGTTTGCGCCTTGGCGAACAAGGCTGTTGAAGCCAAAGCAAGACAACCAATGACGGCAACGCTGGCGAACGCTCTGAGCTTGTGCATACGACCCTCCTCTTGGATGGCAATCTCGAGGTGACTTCGTTTTACAAGTTGATGTTTAATGTGGCGCGAGAACAAAGTCTGGCGGCGACTGGAACGA
>CAXTTL010000009.1:0-2151 GCA_964247135.1 uncultured Deinococcales bacterium
GCACGAGCGAACCCGTGCCCGACGGTTTGGCACCTTATGTTCCTCCTCTTGCGGTGGAAAGTTTCAATCCTCGAGCACGAGCGAACCCGTGCCCGACGTACAGAATGCCGAAGTTGATGCTCTTGACGTCAGTTTCAATCCTCGAGCACGAGCGAACCCGTGCCCGACAGTAGAGTCCGCGCGTGCCGTGCAGCACGTGCTTGTTGCGTTATTTTCCGCGAACCCTCCTGTTTCATCACTTTTCCAGTCTCCTCCTTTAGTTTTGGATTGTCAAGAAACCCGTGCAGCATAATCTTTTTTACTTTCCGCGAACTCCCCGAGGTTTTCGGTAGCACTTGGGGTTCGCGGAATCAAGATGTTCAGACAATCAATGGATCGTCAAAATCCACGTAAGTATCGATTCCAAAAATCTCGAGGTTGTCCTCCCTTGGTGCGCGAAGTCGGTACACGCGTAAAGAATCGGTTTTCTTGTCAATAATCTTACTCAACTTCGCCAGAAAAGTCTGGTACTGCATGTCGTTAACGCGGCATTCAAAAATACTTTTTTGCACGCGTTGCCCGTAACTTTTGCAGGTGTTGGCAACATGGCGCAAACGGCGGCGTCCCTCGCGTTCTTCGGTGTTGACATCGTAACAAACCAGAATATCCATCTTAAACTTTCGGAATAAACGGCGGGTACTCGAGCATGTCACCGCGTAAATGCCTCGCCAGAAGTCTGGCTTGCAGGTGCGGCACGAGTCCGAGCGGTGTGGTTGTGCCAGTGACCGGATGAATCAGTTCTTGTTTCTTGCGATTTTGGTATTCGACCAGCACGGTTTTGCGCCCTCTTTCATTCAATCCCCACGCGCCGCCAGTGCGTTCATCAAAGTCTTTGATGGTGATTTGAGCGCGGTTGATCAGCGTCAGCGCGAGACGGTCTGCGATATAGCTTCGGAATTCCTCGATCAAATCGAGCGCCAGCGCAGGTCGTCCTGGGCGAAGCGCGTGCAAGAATCCAACTTGAGGGTCAAGTCCCACACCCTCGAGCGCGGCGACGCAATCTCCGGTCAAGAGCGCGTAAATAAAACTGATCAGGGCGTTTATGGGGTCTCGAGGGGGACGTTTGCTGCGTCCGAAAAATTCAAAATCGCTGCGGTTGGTGCGGATTAAACTGGTAAAGGCGGCAAAGTATTCCCTTGCGGCGTTGCCTTCAACACCGCGCAACTCGTCAATATTCGGGGCATCTCGAGTGTTCCTCAGGCTGCTCTCGAGGGCGGTGGTGGTCGTGCGCAGGTTCTTCCAGTCGTCAGGGTCGTTGCTTTCGCGGGCGGCTCGCATCAGTGTGCCCCTGGCGTTGACAATTTTGCCTGCAATAAATCGTTTGGCAATCTCGAGCGAGCGTTCTGTGTCGTTCAATGCGGCGTGTTGGGCGCGGCGAAGCAGCACGTTTCCGCTGGTGCTGCCATGAATTCTGGCTTTGAACCGTCCAAACTCGGTCAGGATGCTGATGTCGCGTCCCTCGTCGGCGCATCGTGCCATCAAGTACGGGCTGATGAGCACGTTTCCAAACACGGCAATGCTGGCTAAGTGATGCAACGGAATCCTAGCTCTGACTTCACGTTCAACCTCAATCTTGATGGCGTCATGCTCGAGGTGCAGGTAACTGCCTTGGGTTTGCACGTACAGGGTGTTTAAGGCTTGGGTCATAATGTGTCCTCGAGTAAAAACGGGTTGTGAATCTCGAGCGTTCGGACGGTGGGCATACAGGCGTTGTTCAGCGAGCAATGCGTGCAACGCTGGTCGTTGACAGGTTCGGGTGTTATCCCAGTCTCGAGTTGCGACCTGACTGCCTCAATCACCTCGAGCGTGCGGTTTCGCAGTGCGGGACTGAATTCCACGTCGCGGCGGCGCTTGCTGGCAATATGAAAAATCGTGCCGCGTGGAACTCGGGTTTTCAGCATTTCCTCGAGACACAAGGCTTGGGCGCACAGTTGAATGTCATCGCAGAGTCGCTCGAGGTTGGCAGTTTCGGGGTCTTGGTTTTTCTTGCGTTTGCCACTTTTGTACTCGACTGGAAACGGGGTTTGGTCGGCTAAAAATTCGACGACATCGGCGCGTCCGACAAGCTCGAGTTCGTCGTCCGCGACAGCGGGGCCAAGATACTCCTTAGCG
>CAXTTL010000009.1:2161-46330 GCA_964247135.1 uncultured Deinococcales bacterium
TAGGGCGCGTTCGATTCGGACTCCCTCGAGCAGTTCGATGTCTGGTTCATCGGCTCGGGTGTGCGCTCGAATGCCTTTCGCGGTTTGGGCGTTGTCCGTCCAGATTTGTTCGAGGTGAATTAAGGCACACTGGCGCGGGCAATACGCGTAGTGCTGCAAAGCGGATAAGGCGATAGACTCGAGTTCGGATTTCATTACACGAGCCGCGTAAGTGTTACGCCCTTGAATCCTTGCGTTTCGAGAGAGATTTCTTTTCCTACACCAACTTCAGGGAGTTTGATAGTATTTTTGTATTCATCAAAGTTGCGTGGTGAACCGCCAACTTTTTGAATCTGAATCAAGTCAAAAAGCTTGTGAGCGGCTGCATTTCCAAGCTTGCTTTCGTGGCTAAACACGTAAAGCCCTCGGCATTCCATTTGCCCTCTCGAGGCACTACGATCCAATCCCCACATCATCTCAAGTGCCTGCCAGAACAACTCGAGGTCTTTTGGGGTGACGGCATGATCCATACCAAGGTTTGCTAAATGCGGTGAGTAGAAGCCATGTCCAACATACAAACCGTAATGGATAAGAGCTTTACGCCCGATCTCAGTTTCTTTACGTTTTGCATCCTCCGATTTTGTAATTGCAACGCGAGTGATGGTTACATCTCGAGTAAGAACAGGGTCGATACTGCGGGAAAAGGTAAGTTGCATTGGTCCACGTACCTGACCAGCATTCAATCCTGTAGACATGACTGCACCGAACATTCGTACATCATAAAAATTTTCGCACATCCAACGTCGCGCTTTGTCTTCATTGGCACGACTTTTTTCTGGTTTTCCTGCTTCTTTGGCAATGTCGTTAATGAACTTTTTTACTGATTTATCCAAATCGTCTATCTCGTCAAGCGCCGTTTTCAATTCATCACTTGAAAGTTCGCCTGTGTACACGAGTAAAGCGGATTCAGCCTCGTCGTCACTGTCTTCAAAGCTGAAGCCTTCGGGTAAGCTAGAGGCAACTTCCCGAAGTTTTAGTAAGAGTTCCTTGGCTACTTCTTTCGTAACTGTTTTGCCTGTCGGGATACCTTGCTCAACGTAAGATCGTTTGATTTGTTCGTTCAATATCCCCCGATGTTCGATAAAAATTTTGTACTTGGCTTGCATGGTTTCGTCCATTTCCTGTGCCGCCAATGCCACAAAGTTCCGAATCTTGCGTTTGAGTGCGACATCCGTCACCAATCCTTGCAAGGTTTCTGGGTCTGTGCGCGGCATGTTGCCACCATCTGGGTCGCCATTTGGGTTGCCATCCGTCACATCAAAAATCAATACGAAGTCATGGCGTTTGCTGGGGTCAGTGTAAATCATGGTTTAACTCCTGTCGGGATTTGAGAAGTCACAGTGCTCTGGTTGCGACGGGCAATCATTTGTGCGCGGTTTTCAGCACGTCGGTGGTAGAACCCAAGTGCAAAAATGCCTTGCTGTACGATTGAAAGTGTTTTCGGAAAGCGTGGGGTATCGTCTGTATCTTGCTTGAATGGCTTCAGAATGGTTTCAAGTTCTTGTTCAAGTGCGTTCCAAGTTCCTTTTTTCTGATTGCGAAGTTTGCCCAGGTGCGCTCGAGCGCCCTTGAGAAGTGGTGCAAATGCAATAGCAGGAGTGCTTGATGCTGAGCCGTAGTACCTTTCTACGATTGAGGCATTGACTTTTCCCAGGGCAGCTCGCTGAATTGCTTCGAGTTCAGCAAGCAAACATCCGCATTGGTACGCGATTGCATCATCACGTTCAAGGTTAGGCGCGGGCGTGAGTTTCTCGAGATCGTCCATGTGATTCTCCCATTCGGGTTGAGTAGAAAGCGCTAGTTTGATGAATGCGGCTTGTGCGTGTGTGACATGCTCACGCGCACCGTTTTGCATAACTGTACCGACCGCGCAACGCCGCGCAACCTGAGCCAACCATTCGCTCGAGATCACACCACCTTGCAGCGCAATACCAACCAAATGACTGATGACTCGAGCAGGAATTTCTTTACTTGCATCAAATTTACGAATCTTGTACGAACGTCGGTAAAGCGCTTCCGCAAGCCGATACATACCGAGTGGATCATCGGTCTGACCATATTCATCCACGATGTTTTGCGCTCTAAACCATCGCTCTAGGTTACGGGCTGCATCTGGAACGGTAGTTTCAAGCCAATTTCGCACAACTACTCGTGCGCCTGATCCAGACAAAGCCAGTGCATAGAAAGCGTTTGGGCGTTGACCGTGCGCTTCTGCGCCAGTGAAAATACTGATAAGCATTTGTTTGACCTCAGCCGCTTTTGGCTGTTGGAGTGGCTTACGTGGGTTGAATATACTTTTTTCCCGTGTCCAAAAGACGTATACAACTGATCCAATATATAACCTAGAATCCTCGATTGAGAGCAATTGGTTAAGTGCTTTAGTAAACCGTTCAGCAGCATCACGTGATATTGGCGAGGTCAGTGAATTCTCAAGCGCATAAGAAGAAAAAGCACTCCCTTGAGCAGAAACAAAAGATTTTCGGGCTGGTTCACCTTTTGATTTTCTGGGTATACCATTGATTTTTCCTGGCAAGCGTTTTTCGACTAGACCTATATTGCCAGTAACCAAGCACATCATCGATGTCTCACTGTTTTCGACATTGCCCTGCGCCGAATTTGCGGTATATCCAGCCCAAAACAGTTGTGCAGGGACGGATTCGATAGCTGGAATAGATTCCCCTACTCGAAATGTCACTGTGTCAGCCCCATCAAATGTCACAGGTAATTTTGATTGTAAAATTGCGGGATCGAGACTCAAAGATTTCAGGAAATTGGCTATCAATTGAATTTCATTGTTACTCGTTGAGTCTGCATATTCCTCAGCAATCCAATTCGCACATTTCTCAGTTAATTGAATGAATGCTTGATGTTGCAATTTGACTTGCTCAAGTGATCCATTTTTTTTGCGGGGTATTCCCAACGCATACTCGCCCGTATCAGCCAGTAATTTTGGACGGATCGATCTTCCTGTCCGATCACGATACGGAACAACTAGTTGTATATCTTCGTCGATAGAAGTAAAGCTCTCGAGTTGAAGCGCAAAAGTTGAAGAATCCGCTACAACCAACTGCATATCTTCATTGATAGGAGTAAAGTTTTCAAGTGTTCCGCTGATTGAGAGATTAACATACCAGCGAATTCTCGTTCCTGCATACATTTCAGGAGGCAGATTCATTTGTGTATCGGCGTATTCTTTTAGTTTTGCAAGAATCACGTAACACCTCCATACAAGTCTTGCGGAACGTATAAAACGCCATTCTCGAGTTTCGCTCGGAAGAATTTTGGTTTCGCTTGCCCCTCTACCACGCGTGAGCCGTTTTCATCCTTCAAAATGTAATTTAGTTTTCCGCTCTTAATAGGCACAAATTCCAGATCAAAGAGCATCAGACCAAATTCATCGGTAATGGATTGCGCTTTTTCAGTTCCGTCTGGCTTCTCGAAATATCCTGTAAATTCTCGAGTCCCCAAATACGGTTGATGATGACATCGCCCTCTTTCTACACGACGGTTAAATTGAGCAATATATTTCATTGGATGTACACCAGATGCAATTGCATGAGGTCTTAGATCAAGTGTGGCTTTGATGATATACGCCACATCGCGCAAAGCAAGCGTGTGCCGTTGAGCGCGGTCTTCGTCTGCGTAGTAGTTGCGTTCGGATCGTGTTTGAACTTTGTTGATTTCATTTCTCAAGATTGATGCACGACGAATCGGATTAAGGACGTGAATCTCGAGAACGCGCCATCGGAACTCAGGCTTCCAGAGTACCGCCTCAAGAATTCCTCGTGCTGCACTGGGTGTCATGATTTCGTAAGTAACTCGTTCCGTCCCAAACTCAGGTCGGGTGAAGCACGCAAAATCGCCTCGGACTTTGATTTCAAGCGGTGGACTGTTCATAATGTTCTCTCCTTTAAAAACCAGCTAAATCCTCCGCAGACCATGCAGACAGTTCAATACCAGTGATGTCGTCATAACGGAAAATGGGCCATTCATAAATCTCTGGTGCAATCTCGGTTGTGATGCTTTGCCATTCTTTAAAGTCATCTTCGCGCAAGTTCACAAGGTACGGTTGTAAGTTGCGATGGTCGCTAAAATGCAATCCTCGAGCTTGTATTTTTTGAATCAATTTCTTAGCCTCCTCATCAAATGGAATCACGACAGGGGTGGTTTCATCCCGAATGAGTCGAGATTCTGATGCTACCTTGGGGAAATTCAGTTCCTCGCGTAAGCCTTGAACGCCGTACTTATCGGACGGAACGGCTTGATAAAGTCTGCCGTAATACGCATCAAAAATCGCTGGACTATTTAAATCAATGCCTTTTTCAAGTTGACATTTTGCTTCAGCCAACGCAATGGCATATTCACCTTGCGGTGACCCTCCGCCCTCTGGAACAAAAATCACTACCCGCCCTGGTATGGGTTGCCCATTGCGCTCGAGTTTGCCGTTTCGGTTGCACCGACCAGCCGCCTGTACCATGCGCTCAAGTGGTCCGAGAGCACGGTACACAGCAGGGAAATCCAAATCTACTCCTGCTTCAATCACTTGGGTGCTTATCAGACGGACGGGAAGATTATTCTCGAGGCGTTCTGTGATCTTCTCGAGAACCTGAGAACGATGCCGACCGCAAAGCAATGTAGATAAGTGAAACAACGAATCAAGTTCGTCACAGGCTTTAAGAAGTGGTTTGAGTTTTCCGAGCAATTTCAACGCATCTTTTCGGGTATTAAGAACTGCTAACACCTGGCGCTCTGGTTCGTCTGCAATGCGTTTCGCTAAATCTTTCCACGGTATCGGCTCGAGGTTTGACGAGTTATATTCAACTCTTTTGAGGCGACTAAAATGGTCACTTGCCATCTCTGGCGAAATGATGTCGCGGATTGTGCCAGGTTTAAAACCTGTGAAGTACCGATCTTGACGCTCGAGAGCCGGTTGTGTGGCTGTGCATAGCACTACACTTACGCCGTATCGATTGGTTAATTCTTGCAACACATCAGTGATTGGTGTCAGAAGACCAATGGGCAAGGCTTGTACTTCATCCAGCACGATTACGCTACGGGCAATGTTATGAAGTTTGCGGCATTTCGATGGATAATTCCCGAACAAACTTTCAAAAAGCTGTACCGTGGTCGTAACAATCAATTGTGCATCCCAGTTTTGCGTGGCAAGCCTAGCCACAGCCTGGGCTTCGTCAATTACTTCAATCTCGGCTGATGTGAGCTTATCGCGTTCTGCTTTGGTTTCGCGTTTGATTGCACTGTGATGCTCAAGAACTGCGTTCAACCCAAGGTTTCGGAACACTTTTCGGTATACTTTTGCGTTTTGGTCAATAATGCTCGTGTAGGGTACAGCAAAAATCACGCGCTCAAATTGATGAGTCTCTTGGTGCTGTAAAGCATGAGCAAGAGCAAATGCAAGTCCAGACAGGGTTTTCCCACCACCAGTCGGAACCGTTAATCGGAACACACCAGGCTTGCATGTCGCAACATTCAAACACGCCTCGTAAACCTCTGCCCGAACTCGATTTACGTCTGTCTGGAGAACTGTACTTGCCGAAGATTTTTGAATCAAGACTTGCTGATGTCGTTTCAAACGCAGCATATATGATTCAAGAGGAATGCTTTTTCCACGCTTGGCAAAAGCCTCTGGATTGAAATGGTTTTCCGTATCGAGATAATCTGCATCTGTAAGGCTCGAGAATAAAAATCGCACAAACAATTCATACGCTTTTGGTTCTTCAGGTAAGTTTTGGTAAAGCAACTCAATATCTTCAGGAGGCTCGAGCGAGCCAAGTGCTATGCCAGCAATTGGCTCAGTTGTTTCCCAAGTCTGACGGTCTTTGGGATCATTAACTTTCCGGTACAAATCACTCTGATTATGTAAACCCGCATGGTGTCCCGCAATAATTGGTGCAAGAAGACTTAACTTTTCCTCTGCATAAATTGCCCCGTGAATTGCATGGGGAACACTTTTTGTAGGTGCGGTTTGACCATTTTTATCTGCTTGAAAACATTGATCCAAATACTTTTGGAAATCTGGATTGAATTTACCGAAATCATGCCATAAGCCTGCCACATGGGCAAGTTGACCACCATTAAATTTATCAGCACGTTCTCGAGCCATCTCAGCAACACACAATAAATGTTTCTTGAGATCGTGCCATTCGTCCGTTCCTTTTCTTGGCGTGTGTGCCACAAACTCTGGTTTCATTCGTATCTCCTCAAAAGTTCCCGTGCATCATTTAACCAGAGTTCACGCAGGTTTTGAGGCTTCAAAATTTCAACATTCGCGCCCCAACTTCTTGCCCAGACCAGCACCTCGAGCGGAATACCGTCATTGTTAACACCTGCTTGGATTTGTATGGTTCTCGAGCCGTCTGTGTGATGCTCGAGGGTTCGCATGTTTGGGTAGCCGCCCTCTTCGAGACGGTGAATCACCGATGCTGCGAACCGTAGTGTTACCGCAATACTTTTTCCGTCAGAATCGCCCATGATTCCCCAGGCGTTGGAGAGGTATTTGGCTGGGTCAAAATCGCTGGGGATTTCGTAGCTTGCGTCCAAGAGTTTGGCTTCGCGCATTCTGGAGAGTTTGAAGGTGCGTACCGCGTTTTGAAAACCGTGTTCAAAGCCAATCACGTAATGATCCAGGTTGGTACGAGAAATTTCGCAGCAGTAAATCGAGACAATGTTTTCGCGCCATGTGCCGCTGCCGCCTGGTTTGAGGTATTCAAATCTGATTTGGCGTCGTTGTACCCAGGCGTCGTTGATGTACTCGAGGGTGCGGGAGAGTTGAATTGGACGTTGGGTTTTGTGGTTTTTTTGGCTTTGCTCGAGGACGTGACGGATGTGATCTGGAAGCTTTCGTGTCAATTGTTCGACCATGCGGTGATAGATTTGGCTTTTGGTTGGTGCGTGATGGTCAAAAAGCCGTGCGATGGTGTGAACCGCCAGCACTTCTTGTTGATTCAGTCCGTGTTTTTCGGGGATGTGGTACTTCGGGGTTTTGTCGTCACTTTTCACAATGCCGCGTTGCAGTTTTTCTTGGTTTAAGAATTGAAGGTCTCGGCGTAAGATTCGTTGCGCACTCTCGAGTTTGATGGTTTCTTGTTCGATTTCATCGGCGTAAAATTTTCGCGCCAGTTGATTCATTGTGCGTGGTTTGTCGCGTAGCAGTTGCTCGAGTGCGAACAACCGTTCGACTTTGTTCCATGAAAGATCAGACATGGACTCAGGTTACTCATTGGCTGTCGAGAGGTCGTCGAAAAAATTAAAACTTGAATTTAAGACGCAGGTTATTTGCGTGTATCATTGTCAATCTAAATTTTGGCGAATATCATTGATCCATTTGCTGTACACGCCTTCGAGCAATCTGGATTTGTCTTTGGCTCGTCTGGCGTCGTAATGCCACCGCGTGTTATCTTGTCCGAGAATATAAGCTTCGCCTTTGTTTTGAATGCTGTCATCCCAGCCCAGGCTCTCGCGCAATTGTTTTGTCAATGCCCAAAGTGCTTGTGAGGCAAGACGTTTGTTGTTCGTTTCGGGGTACAGGGCATCAATCATATTTTCGCTGCTGGCTTGCCCGTTGTGCTCGAGCAGGTAAACCAGCAGTTCTGCGACTTTTGAATTTGATTTAAGGCGAATGCTTTGTTGGTTCACTTCGACCCTCAGCACGCCCAAAGCCTGAACGTCTATTAAAAGTGGTGTTTGGCTGGGCAGTGACGAAAAGAAATAACCGTGTTGCTCGGCAAGGGCAAACAATTCTGGGAAGCAATGGCGTTCCTCGAGCACACAAAGTCGTTTCGGGTCAATGTTTTGAAACTGCTCGAGCGCTTGGCTTGTGCGTCCCTCCAGGCGGGCGAGTTCGGCGTTTAAAAGACTTAAACGTATTTTTGCCTCTCCGTTTTGTGCTGGATGCTCGAGCAGTGACAATTGCTTTTGCGTTTCTTGAATGTCACCCCGTTGGAGTGAGGTGGCAGCAATCAATATTCGGATTTTATCGGTTTCATCGCTACGGTCAAGCGCTTCCCACAAGAGGTCGAGTGCGGCGTTCAATTGACCTGCACAACGCAGCGTGTGTCCTAAACCACACATGGCGGCAATTCGGTCATCACCATCATTTTTGTTGTTGACGTATTGAAGACCGCGCTCATAGGCAAAGATCGCCCTGGTCCATTGTCCTTGGCTGCGACGCACCGCGCCAATACCACTCCAGGCTCTCGAGCGAAACGCTTTGGCGTCTTGGCGGTTGCTGAGTTCTCGAACGGTGTAAAAATGTTGTTCGGCTTCGGGCAATCGCAACTCGAGCGTCACCAGTCCAAGGTTGTATTTGATCCAGGCTGCGTAGTACGGATCGTGTTTTAAGAGCGCATGGGCTTGATTGTATTGGGTTTGCGCCGTGGTCAATTCGTGGTTTAGAAAACAACACGAACCGTATTCCATATGGCAAAGACCGAGTGATCGTCCCGTCAGCAATGAAAGCGCTGTGGTGAAAGATTGATGCCAACCCTCACGTTTTAAGGCGGCTAAACATTCGCCCTGAATCCGCCATGCCAAACCTGGGTTAAAAGTTGTTTCGAGGCTTGTGAGGGTGTTGAGGGCATCAAGATACCGTTCCAGTTTGCGATATGCCCAGGCAAGATATGCGGCGGCGTGTTGTTGAATGGTTTGATTAAAATGCGGCGGCATCTCGAGAATCAGTTGTGGTTCACGTCCGTTGCAGGCGATTTGCAAGCTGATGTTGATCCAATTGGGTTGACAGCGCAAGGTCACAGGGACGTGTTGGAGTAATTTTGCCAGTACAGCAAATTGATACAGGGTTTTTGCTTTTTCAAAGGCGTGGCAAAATGTTCGCAGTGCCGTAACCCAATCTTTGTTCTTGATCAAAATCTCAAGGCTCTGGGCATACAGGGCAATGTTCTCCGAAGATGGCACGTCATATTCTAAGGGTTTGCGGTCATGCGCATGACCGCAAACCCAGATTTATTCAACCACCGCCAGCGCCTGTTTTTGGATCATCCGCCAAGATCATCGGTGCTGGTTGAACCAAGTGCGCCGTGCTTAACCCTGCAAGACCAAGAATTCCGAGCACTAAAACCCATGCCAAAACTTTGCGCATACAAACCCCTTCGGCTCGGGCGCAGCCAAGAAAAACGCCCACCCAGACATGCTTCAAACGCCGCACGGTGCACAAAGCGCTTTGTGCACCGGCATTTTTGAATGTCAGAAGGACTGTTCTTGTCCGAGGGTGATGCTCGAGGTGAGGCACTCTTGGATGGGGTTTGATTTTAAACACGAGAATCGCGTGCCCATGCGTCAATTCGTGACGTGCTGATGTGACTATTCAAAGTTCAGGGCATCAAAAAAATGGCAGCCTTTAAGGCTGCCAAAAAATAACTTATTCTGAAATTTTTTAAATCAACTCACTCGAGCGCGTACTCAAATTCGTAAGAATGCACACCACCCTCAATGATGATTTTCATTGTGCCGCAGAGTCCTGTCAATTCATCTGTCCCAGAATCTGGCACAACACCAACCTCGAGTTTTGGCGCACCCCTGTTCATGGTGCCGGTGTGTTGAAGCACAAAACTGCCCGCACGGTTTTGCAACGTTCCGTTCACCCGTTCGATGGCGACATATCCCGCCGAGCCTTTGACCGCCGTGCCAGCCGAAAGCATCTCGCCGCGACTGGTGGCTGTCAGGTCGCCAAAAAATTGTTTGTCGATGTCCAAGCGACCAAGGCTGGCATCGGCTGTGGGGTTATTGAGCGTTAAAGGGCTGATTTTGACTTCAAACGTTCCGCTGGCTCGAGGCATGATGCTCCTTTAAATTTAAATTGAGAGGTATCGTTCTTGCAAAATCTTAAGGTGATGCCTGACGTGACCGACCATGATGTACGCCAATGCCAGCACCGTAATTCGGTTGTTGCTGGCAATGCCCTCCGCAGTCCAGGCGTCAGCACTCAAATGCTTGAACATCAAAACGTTGGCGGTTCGCAGCGCCACAAATTCGGCGCAAAGATCGCCCAGTGAAATCTGATCAAAACCGGCTTGAGCCACGTACTGCTTTTCATCAAAACCCGAGAGCTGCGCCGTGTCGGCTCGAGAAAACGTAAACGCCCGAAAGGCAAAAACCCGTTCACCGTCGATCAGATGCCCGACCATTTGACGGATGCTCCACTTGTCGGCGCCGTAACGAAAAAGGGATTTTTCTTCGGAAATACCGCCCAGCAAGGCTCGAGTTTGTTCGATCTGCGACTCGAGTTCTGGCAGGATTTCGCTTTCTGGCACGAGTGAAACGTAAGTTTCGTAAAACGGGTTGTACTCGGTTTTATCGGGGCGCTGGTTCATGGTTTCTCCTTAAACATTGCTGGTGATTTGAACCTCGTTCAGGCGGCGCCTTGCAACGACGGCGGTCGGAAAGCTGGGCGAAAGCATCAGGGCGCGAGCCAGCGCCACGGCGGTGCCGTAACGTAAACTCTCGGTCCAGTCCATGTTCTGGGTGATGCCAACAATCGTGCCCGCCAGCAGTGCATCGCCGCAACCGACGGTGTTTTTGACCTGAACCCTGGGCGGCGAGGCTTGAAAACACGAGTATTTGGTCAGCATGATCGCCCCCTCGCCACCCAAGGACAACAGCACGTTTTGCGCCCCCAAGGCTTGAATCTTTCTGGCGGCAGCCACCGCATCGCTGAGGTCCTGAATTTTGGTGCCCAGCAGCATTTCAGCCTCCACACGGTTGGGTTTGACCAACCAAGGTTCGGCTCTCAGTGCCAACTCGAGGGCAGAGCCTTCGGCGTCGACCACCACTTTCGCGCCGCGAAGTTGAATTTTACGGGTCAAATCGGCGTACACGGTGCTCTGAATGCCGCGCGGCAAACTGCCCGCCAGCACCACCACACTGTTGGGCAAAATTCGTTTTAACAGGGTCGTCTCGAGGGTTTGCCACTCGAGCAAATCGAGCGTGGGACCGCTGGCGTTAAACTCGGTGACTTGAGCGCCGTCAACCAACTTAAAATTGCAACGGCTCGAACCGGCAATCGGAATTTTCACCAGTTCAAAATTGGTATCGACCAACAAACTCGAGATCGCTTGACCGACCACATCGCCGAGCGGGGCAATGGCGATGCTCGAGATGCCCAGTTTGGCGGCGGCTTGGGCAACGTTGATGCCTTTGCCGCTGGCTTCGATAAAGGCGCTCTGGGCGCGGTTCATGCCCCCCAAAGTCACCCCAGTGTGGACTTGGGTGATGTCAAGGGCAGGGTTAAGGGTCAGGGTGATGATTCTGGCTTGGGTCATGGGTGTTGGTATCCTCGTGAAGTATGGCGTTCAGTCTATCGTGTTCTCGCAAAACCCGAGCATACCTTGCCTGGAGTGCGCTGTTGTCGTGTTCTGGCACAAATTGCTTGATCGAAGATGGCGTTTTAACCCGATTGCCTTGGTGATGCCACGCCAGCAGCGCCGCCCCGAGCGCACTGGCGTGTGGGCTGGAGTGTACCTCGAGCGGCACGCCGAAAATGTTGGCTTTGCACTGCATCCAAACCTCGCTCTGGGTCGAACCGCCAACCGCCCGAATGCGGCTGGGCGCAATCGTCAAGCGTTGCAAACTGCGGTTTGACTCGAGGCACAAGCCTTCCAGCACGGCTTTTGCCAGGTGTCCAAGATCGTGGGTTTCGCGCAAACCCAAAAACATGCCGCCCGTCAGGGCAGTGTCGAAGGGGTCGTCGCTTGGGTTGCGCAGGTGCGGCACGAACAGGGGCGTGTCGCCCTGACACCGACCCGCCAGCTCGAGAATTCTGGCTCGAGCGCCTTCAAAATCGCTTTGGTTCGCAACGGTGCGCACAAACCAGTCAAACGTCGAACCCGCCGCGCGAAAAGTCGTCATGGCGTACCACTGATCGGCAAGCGCATGATGTCCGACCACAAGCCCAGGCTGTTCGAGCACGGCTTTGATTTGATCGCGTGTCAGAATTTGCATGAAGGTTTCGACGGTCCCGCAGGCGTGCATGACCGCACCAGGAGCGTTAACACCGAGCGCGAACGCCGCACAGGTCTGGTCGTGTGCCGCCTCGAGCACACTGGTGCCAACCTGTAAACCCGTCAATGTTGCCGCCTCGAGGGTCACTTTCCCAATACTTTCCCCTGGCATTCTGAGTGGCGCGAGCACATCTCCAACACCGCATTGTTTGGCGAGGCTGGCGTTCCACCTCGAGCTTTTTAAATCGAGCAGCAAGGTTCTGGAGGCTTGGGTTAGACCCATTTGAATGGTGCCAGTCAGTTGCAACGCAATCCAGTCCGCCAAAGACAGCCAACGCGTTTCGGGCGTGAACAATTCTGGACGCTCGAGCCTCAGCCACAAGATTTTTAAAAGCGAATACGTGTGATCCGCCATCAAACCCGAACTGGCACGCAAGCTTTCGAGGGAAACGGTTTGCTCGAGCTGTTCGAGCACAATTTTGGGTCGGTTATCAAACCACGCCAACATTCTCGGCTCGAGCAGCAGGTTTGACGTGTTCACCAGCACGCCAGATTCGCCAAAACTGCTGATACCGATGGCTTTGATCTGATCTGCATAACCTTTTACGGCTTCTCGAATCAGTCTTGCCGTGACCTCCCACAAATCTCGAGCATCGTGTTCGGCAGATTCTTCGGCGAGACGGGTGATCGGGGTTGGGGTTTCCAACAGGCGAACCACTTCGGATTCGGGCGTGAAGACCCCGACCTTGATGGCGCTCGTGCCAAGGTCGATGCCGAGCAGCAAATCTCGAGGTTTCATGATTGATTTTTCCTGTAGGGGCGCATCGCTATGCGCCCTCGCAAGACCGCAATTTTTCAATTTTGGAATTGGAGGATTTGTTCTTCACAAGCGTTCCTCGAGCACCGCCAACGCCCCGTACAAGCTGGCGCTCGAGCCAAGTTTTGCCCAGACGAGTTTGACCGATTCTTTGGGGTAAGGGCGGCGCAGGTGCTCGAGAATCAGGTGAATAAATTTTTCTTTTGGGAAGTCTTGCATCAGCGGGATGCCGCCGCCAATCACGCAAACTTCGGGGTCGATCAGGTTGATGGTGGTGGCGATGGCGAAGGCTTGATCGCGGATAAAGTCTTGTATGGCTGGATTCAGGTTTTTATTTTGAGCACTGAACAATTCGGAAACTGGAATATTAAATTGCTTGCCAAGTTCATTTAAAGTATGCCCGCAAGCATACGCCTCGAGACAGTCTAGATTGCCGCAGACACAGATTTTGCCGCGCCCATGAATGGGGATGTGCCCGATTTCCATGCCGACCGAAAAACCACGGTACGGTTTACCATCAATCAAAAAACCTCCGCCGACACCTGTTCCCAAAAAAATTCCAACCGTCGAACTCGAACCCAGCGCCGCACCAGAGTGCTGCTCACCCAAAGTCAGCAATACAATGTCACGCTCGAGCCGCACGGGTTTTTGAAGTCTTGTTTCCAGGGTTGTTGCCAGCCTTAAACCCTCGAGTTGCGGGATGTTGGGACCAGAAAGCACCATGTCCATGTCACGGTCTAAACTGACTGGAACGCCCAGCACCACCGCATCAAACTCGAGTTTGAATTGTATTGCATATTCGAGAATGATGTTCTCGAGTGCGGTTATTGGATCATCAACCCGCAAGCGTTCGGTCAGCACGCTCGAGCTGGCACTTGAAGCCTTTCCAGCCGCCAGATGCCCGAGCGCGATTTTGGTACCGCCGATGTCGGCAACGATAATGGTTTTGGGCAACTTTGACATCTGAGAACCTCGAGAAAATCGGGCGTTTATGGTATCGCGCAACGAATTGGCGCTTGGCTGAATGGTCGCTGTGACGACTCACGCTAAACGTTAAACTGGCTCTTGACTTCTTTTGTTAACTAAGTTTACTATAACCTTCCAAAGAAAGTCCAGGAGGTTATTCGGTGCTCGAACCAAGGCTGGTTCATCATGCCGCTGACGCGATTTCTCGCGGTCAACGCCCAGGGGATGTGCGCCGCGTCAACCGTGCCACGGCGCTCGAGTTGCTGCGCGAACGCCCGCAGGGTCGCGCCGAACTGGCACGCGCGATGGGACTCTCCAAAGCGGCGCTGGGAGGCTTGATCTGGGATTTAACCATTGAAGGTTTGGTGCTCGAGCATCCACCCACCGCGATTGCCCGTGGGCGACACCCAGCACCGTTGCAAGTCAACGCCAACCGTTTCAGCGTGCTCGGCGTGCACCTTGCCTCGCACGGGCTTGAGGTGGGTTTGTATGATGCGCTCGGCGTTCAACAAGACGTTCTTTATGCCCCAAGCCACGTCGGAGAGGGGATTGAACGGGTGCTCGCCCAGGTGATTGAAACCAGCCGCGCCCTGATGGCTCGAGCCAAAAAAACAAAAATTGGTGAAGTCGCCGCCCTGGCGATTGCCAGCCCAGGTCCGCTCGATGCCGTGCGCGGCATTGTGCTTGGCGCACCCAAATTTTTAGACTTAAATGGCATCAACCTGAAGCTCAAACTCGAGCAAGCCCTGAAGCTTCCGGTCAGGCTCGAGCGCGATGTCAACGCCGCCGCGACCGGGTATTTGCGGCAAACCAAAACACAAAATTTTGTTTATATTCTCATGACCGGACCTGGCATTGGCGCCAGCGTGGTCATCAACCGCGCCGTCTACCGTGGAACGCACGGTTTCGCGGGCGAATTTGGGCACGTCTCGCTCGACCCAAAAGGTTTGGTTTGTTCGTGCGGAAACCGTGGTTGTTTGGAACGTTACGCCTCGAGCGACGCCATCGAAAACAATTACAAAAAACGCAGCCGCAAAACCCTGGGCATTGCCGAAATCGCCATTCAAGCTCGAGGGGGCGACCCCAAGGCGCAAGCTGTTTTTGACGAGGCTGGGACTGCCATCGGTTTGGCAGCCGTGACCCTGGTCAATTTATTTGACCCATCCCAACTGGTGCTGGCAAGCTCTGGCACGAGCTTCACCGACCTCTTGACCCCAAGCTTGAAGCGCCAACTTGCCAAACGCGCCTACCCATACCTGAATTTGGGCGCTCAACTCAAGATCGAAAACGTCAGCCTCGAGCACCCCGTCGCGCCTGGCGCCGCCGAATGCGTGCTCGAGGCAATTTATCAGGGCGAAATATCTATTCCAAAATCAAAAATGGAGGTGATGATGGGTTAAACGCAACACGCGGCAACAAGCAATCACTCGAGAGTTTCTGTGGAGGATGACATGCGTAAATTGGCTTTGGCAGCATTGGGTTTGGCTTTACTGACCGCAATTCCAGGTTCGGCACAAACCAAGAAGTACAACATCACACTGATTCCAGGTTTGACCACCGACGGTTTTTACATCACCATGAACAAGGGCGCTCAAGAAGCCGCCGACAAGCTCGGCGTGACCTTAAGCTTCCAGGGCGCCGCCGACTTTAACCCCGTCACCCAAATCCCGATTCTGGACGCGGTGATCGCCCGTAAACCCGACGCGATTTTGATCGCCCCGACCGACAAAAAACAATTGATTGCCCCCTTAAAGAAAGCGAGTGACGCGGGCATCAAAGTGATTACCGTCGACACCTTTATTGGCGACACCGGCAAGTACCAAACCGGCAGCGGCGACGCCGATTTCCCACTCTCATACGTGGCATCGGACAACGTTGAAGGCGGACGCGTGGCGGCTCGAGCGCTGGCGGCAGCCATCAATAAGCGCGGCAAGGTTTACGTCTCCAACGTCAAACCAGGCATCAGCACCACCGACCAACGCGAATCAGGCTTCAAAGAAGAAATGGCGAAATACAAGAACATCACCGTGCTCGAGACGCAATACAACGACGATGACGCCAACAAAGCCTCGAGTCAGTTCGCCGCCGTGCTCGCCCGCAACCCAGACATCAAGGGCGTTTTCGGCGCGAACCTGTTCAGCGCCACCGGTGCAGCCAACGGTGTCAAAGCCGCCAAGAAAACAGGACGCGTCAAGGTTGTTGCCTTCGACGCCCCAGAGAGCATTGTCAACGACCTGAAAAGCGGCACGGTGGACATTGCCATCGCCCAACACCCAGGCGAGATGGGCGCGGTCGGCGTGCAATATGCCGTCGATGCCCTGGACGGCAAGAAGATTCCAACCCGTTACGGCACGGGCTACACGATCATGAACAAAAAGAATATTGACGACCCAGCCGTGCAAAAATTCTTGTACTCCTCGAAATAATTGTCAGACAAGGGCAAACAATCTCGAGTCACACGTGTAAAAGAACTGAACTCCCTTCTCCCGCAAGCGGGAGAAGGCGACCCAAGCCCGTTAGGTGCTGTAGTAAGGGTCAAGAAGGTTGGGGATGAGGGTGGTCAGAGCCGTCACTCCTTTTGTGTTGAGCAAAAAAATTCTCGAGCCATATTTTGAAAGAGAAACAAAAATGCAAAAATCAAAAACATTAAACTCGAGGTGTCCATGAGCCTTGCCGCCAAAACAGAAAAACCCCGCTCGAGTCTGTTGCAAACCCTCAGCGCGGTTTGGTCGTGGTTGTTCCTGGCGTTTCTGATGGTGTTCTTTGAGGTTTGGGCAAGGATTGCTTTTGGTCAAACGTTTTTGTTTAACCTCAACAGCCTGCAAAGTATTTTGCTGGCAGCGGTGCAGCCGTTGTTGCTCGGGTTGGGTTTGACGTTTGTGATCGTGGCTGGCGGCATCGATTTGTCGGTTGGCTTTATTGTGGGTTTGGCGTCGGTGATTGGCGCTCGGGTCATGCAAGAACTCGGCTCGAGTCTGCCGCCCGTTTTGGCATTGTTGATTGGCATTGGCGTGGCATTGATTGCCTCAATCATTCCAGGCATCATCAACGGTTTACTGATCGCGTACTTAAAAGTTCCGCCATTTATTGGCACGCTCGGCATGTACGGCATCGCTCGAGGTGTGGGCTTTTTGAGCGCCAACGGTGTGACCGTGCCCGTCGATAATCCTGCCAATTCGGCGCTGGGCAACAGCAATGTTTTTGGCGATTACCTGCCGATTCCAGTTTTGATAACCGTGGTGATCGTGTTTTTGATGCACTATATTTTGTCGCAAACCAAATTTGGGCAGTACACCTACGCGATAGGCGGCAACAAGCAGGCGGCGCAACGCGCGGGCATCAACGTCGAACGCCACACGATTGGCTTGTACATGCTGACCGCCTTGCTGGCTGGCATAGCCGGCATTGTTTACACGGGACGTTTTACCGCCGGCGCAGCCCAAGCGGGCGAACCAACTTTGCTCAACGCCATCGCCGCCGTGGTGATCGGCGGCGCGAGTCTGTTCGGTGGCGCCGGCACCATCGTTGGAACGGTGATTGGCGCCCTGATTATTGCCGTGATCGAATTCGGTTTGGTCTACATTAACGTCTCGCCGTTTTATCAATTTATCGCCGTCGGCATGGTGATTATTTTGTCCGTGCTGGTCGATCAATCGCGCCGTAGCGTGGTGGGTTCGTGAACCGCGCAACCCCAATTCTCGAGGCGAGGGGTTTGTCCAAGCGCTTTGGTGGTCATCAGGCATTGTTCAACGTTTCTTTTCAATTGTTCCCAGGCGAGGTGTTGGCGCTGGCGGGCGACAACGGCGCGGGCAAAAGCACGCTCATCAAGTGCATCTCGGGTGCACACCTGCCCAACGACGGACAGATTTTCATGGATGGCTTGCAGGTGCACATCACCAACCCGCAGGAGTCTCGAGCGGCTGGGATCGAAACCATCTACCAGGATTTGGCACTCGCCGAGAACCTGGATGTGGGTGCGAACGTTTTTTTGGGGCGCGAACCGATGACCAAAGCCTTCGGGATTTTTCCGATGATTGACCGCAAAAAAATGCGTTCAGCCAGCGCCAAAGTGCTCGACACGCTCGAGATTCACACGCGGCTGGACAAACCCGTCGGCGATTTGTCGGGCGGTCAAAAGCAAGCCGTGGCGATTGGTCGCGCGATTCACTGGAAGGCTCGAGTCTTGATCATGGACGAACCCACCGCCGCGCTGGGCGTTCCCGAGCAACGCAAGGTCGTGGAGTTGATTCATTTGCTGAAATCTCAGGGCGTGTCGATTATTTTTATTTCACACAATTTAATTGATATTTTTGCCGTCGCAGACCGCATCATGGTCTTGCGTCGCGGTGAACTGGCGGGCGAGCGACTTTCCAAAGACACCAACGGCGACGAGATCGTCAAACTGATGGTTGGGGGTTGAGGCGCAGTATGCCAAGTTTAGGGATTTTGACTTCGGGTGGCGATTCTCCAGGCATGAACATGGCAATCTGGCAAGCCAATGCCGCCATGCAAGCGCTGGGTTGGCAGGTGCACGGCATCCGTGAAGGTTTTGCAGGCTTGTTGCGCGGCGATTTTCTCAACCTCGAGACATCGGGCACCATGCGTTACACCCGTTACGGTGGCACGTTTTTGGCTTCATCCCGTGACCCAGATTTCGGTTCTAAAATCCCAGAAGCCATGACTCAACTCGAGCAGGCTGGCATCACGCATTTGCTGGTACTCGGCGGCAACGGCTCAATTCGCGGTGCGGCAGCGCTGGCAAACGCTGGCATCAAGGTCATTGGAATTCCGGCAACCATCGACAACGACGTGGCGGGTTCTGAAGATTCGATTGGCTTTGACACCGCCTGCAATTTTGGCTTGCAGATGATCGACCAATTCCGCGACACGCTCGAGGCGCTGCCGAGGTTGTGCGTGCTCGAGACTTTGGGTGGTGACAGCGGATTTCTGGCGCTCGAGGTTGGACGTGCCGGCGGTGCGGATTGCGTTTTGTCGCCCGAGCATCCAATCTCGAGTGAGGAGCTTTTGAAGCTTGCCCAAACTGCCATCAAGCATCATCATTACGCCCTGATTGTTGCCAGCGAAGGCTATCCAGACCTCGAGCAAACGGTGCTTGAACTCGAGCAGGAGCTGCGATTGCGCCTGCGGTTTTCCAGACCCTCACACGCCATGCGCGGCGGTCGTCCGAGCAGTCACGACCGGTCGTTGGCGGCGGCGCTGGCATTGGCAGCTTGTAGCGCCCTGGCTCGAAACGAATCTGGCATGATGGGCTGGCAGGATGGCAAAGCAAAACGTGTGGATTTTAAAGACATTCCAAACCAAAAAATCTTGAAACTGGACACATCAAAATGAAACCAAAAAAACAGAATCTCGAGACACCCATAAACAATCCCAATTCGTAGGGGATGGTCTCAGACCATCCCCTACAGGTCAATCATCCACCATCTCAAAATCACCCTGGAGGAAACATGCCCTTAGTCACCGCCAACGACGTTCTGATTCCCGCTCGAGCCGCCGGTTATGCCGTGGGCGCTTTCAACTGCATCAACCTCGAGTTTGTTGGGGCTTGCATTGCTGCCGCCGAAGCTGAGAACAGCCCCGTGATGATCGCCACGACCACGGGCGCACTCAAGTACGCGAGCTGGGTGGGTTTTCCCGTCGCGATTCGCGCGATGGCGGAGGTGAGCAAAGTGCCTGTGGTCTTGCACCTCGACCACGGGCAGACCCTAGAGGAGATTGAACGGGCGCTCAAGGCTGGTTTCTCGAGCATCATGATTGATGCCTCGCACATGTCGTTTGAAGACAACGTGGCGCTCACCAAGCAAGCCGCCGACATGGCGCATCGGTACAACGTCAGCCTCGAGGCGGAGATTGGGCAGATTGGCGGCAAGGAGGACGACATTGTGGCGGAGGAGGCGCTGACCGACCCTGGCATGGTGGCTGAATTTGTGCGTTTGACGGGTTTGGATATTCTCGCGCCCGCCTTCGGTTCGGCGCATCAAAAAAACCGTGGGGAAATCTTTTTGGACTTTGATCGGCTCGAGAAAATTGCGGCGGCAACCCCACTGCCTTTGGTCTTGCACGGTGGTTCCGGCGTGCCGTTTGAGAGCATGAAAAAAGTCATCGCCAGGGGGGTGGGCAAGGTCAATTTGGGTACGGAGTTGCAAAAAACCTTTTCGGGTAAACTCCGTGAAACCATTGAAGCAAACCCGAGCGAATGGGATGGGCGAAAATTGTTCAAGCCAAGCATCGAGACGCTCACCAACGTCGTGCGTGACCGCATGAAAACCATCGGCTCGAGCGGCAAGGGCGGCGCGGCGTGAATGCCAGATTAAACCGTTTGATGGGCAGCGATGGCAAATGTTTTGATGTCGCCATCGATCACGGTTTTTTTGGTGAACTCGGTTTTCTCTCGGGCATCGAAAACATGGATGCCGCCGTGAAAGCCGTGGTCGCCGCTGCACCCGATGCGGTGCAACTCAGCATCGGGCAAGCGAAGCGTTTGCAAGCCGTTTCGGGCAAGCAAAAACCCTCACTCGTGCTCAGAACCGACATCGCCAATGTTTACGGCTCGAGCTTGCCAGCAACGCTTTTCAGTGAATTGATCGACCAGCCGCTCGAGCAGGCATTGCGTCTGGATGCCGCCTGCGTGGTGGTGAACTTGTTCATGCTGCCAGGTCAACCCGAAGTTCACAGGGCTTGTATTCAAAACATCAACAAACTCAAACCGCAATGTGAGCGTTACGGAATGCCCCTAATGATCGAACCGCTGGTGATGCAGGATAACACCAAATCTGGGGGTTACATGGTGGACGGCACACTCGAGAAAATTTTGCCCTTGGTGCGTCAAGCCGTCGAATTGGGCGCGGACATCATCAAAGCCGACCCTTGCGATAATGCACTCGAGTATCACAGGGTCATTGAAGTGGCGGGAGATGTTCCCGTTTTGGTGCGCGGCGGTGGACGCGTGAGCGATCAGGAAATTCTCGAGCGAACTTATGAATTGATGCAGCAGGGCGCGATGGGGATTGTGTACGGACGCAACGTGATTCAGCATAAAAATCCAACACTCATGACCAAAGCTCTGATGGCAATTGTGCATGACAATGCCAAGCCAGATCGGGCACTTTCCATTCTCGAGGGTGCGTCATGAGCCAGCAGGTTTTGCGATTTGGCGTGATCGGTTGTGGCTTGATGGGACGCGAGTTTGCATCGGCGGCGGCGCGTTGGGCGCATTTGCTCGAGATGGATGTCAAACCCAAAATTGTGGCGGTCTGCGATACCAACCCGAAATTGATGGAATGGTTTTTGAACAGTTTCTCGAGCGTGGCGCAATGCACCACCGATTTTCAAGCGCTTCTGGAGAATCCCGAAGTGGATGCGGTTTACTGCGCCGTGCCGCACAATTTGCACCAAGATTTGTACCTGGCGATCATCAAAGCGGGCAAGCATTTGCTGGGCGAAAAACCGTTTGGCATGAATCTCGAGCAAAACACTGCGATTCTGGCGGAACTTCAGAACCATCCCGAATTGATCGTGCGATGCTCGAGCGAATTTCCGTTCTTTCCAGCCGCGCAAAAGATTTTCAACATGGCGCTCGAGCAACAATTTGGACGGATTATTGAAGTTGAGGCGGGCTTTCATCACTCGAGTGACCTTGACCCGAACAAGCCCATCAATTGGAAACGCATGATCGCCGTTAATGGCGAGTACGGCGTGATGGGCGACCTGGGATTTCACACGGTGCACATTCCGTTTCGCTTGGGTTGGAAGCCGCAGAATGTTCGGGCGGTGCTTTCAAATATCATCACCGAACGACCCGATGGCACCGGCAAACTTGTGCCTTGCGAAACTTGGGACAACGCGCATTTACTCTCGAGCGTTTTGCATGACGGTTACGAATTTCCAATGAACCTGTCCATGAAACGCATCGCGCCAGGCGAGCAGAACACTTGGTTTATTCGGATTGCTGGCACAAAACAGAGCGCCGAATTCAGCACCAAATATCCCAAAACACTTCGTACCATGCCCTACTCGAGCGGCAACCCCCAGGCTTGGCACGACCTCGACGTTGGCTATGACACGGCGTACCCGACCATCACGGGCAACATTTTTGAATTTGGTCTGGGCGATGCGATCCTGCAAATGTGGGCGGCGTTCTGCGATGAAGTTGCGGGCAACACCCCGCGATTTCAGTGCGCCACCGCGCTCGAGGCGGCAAGCAGTCACAAGTTGTTCACCGCAGCGCTCGAGTCGCAGCGCAACAGTTCGGTGGTTGCGTTAAACTGGGAATAATCATGAATTCAGAACCGCTCGAGGTGGTATCCACAGGTATTTTCGTTGCCGATTGCGTGGCGCGTCCAGTCGTTGGCACGCCCGCCAAGGGCAAGCTCGAGCTGGTGGATTCGATTGGGTTGTACTCGGGTGGTTCGGCTGCCAGCACGGGTTACGGGCTGGCGCGGTTTGGGATTAAAACCGCCGTGATCGGACGCATTGGCAATGACGGTTTTGGCGATTTTATGCTGAATGAAACAAAACGTCACGGCGCGATTGCCATGCTCGAGCGCGATGAAACTGCGGGAACTTCTTCGACATTGGTGACCGTGGACGAGGACGGCGAGCGTTCGTTTTTGCACTACATTGGCGCGAACGCGAACCTTCGACCCTCGGATATTTCACTGGTTAAATTAAAATCTCGAGGCACAAAAATCATTCATGTCGCTGGTTATTTCGCGCTGCCAGGGATGGAAGGCATCGACGGCAGCCCCACACGGGATTTGTTCAAGGAGGCTCGAGGGTTGGGTATTCAAACGTCCTTGGATAGCGTTTGGGATGCCAGAGGGCGTTGGATGCAGTTGATCGGCACGGTGCTGCCCGAAACCGATTACTTCTGCCCGAATCTTCAAGAGGCTCGAGCCATCACCAACCTGCCCGAGAACGCCGCGCCGCTCGAGGTGGCAACGGCTTTATTTCAAGCTGGCGTGCGCGAGATCGTGGCGCTCAAAATGGGCGAACACGGTTCGTTCGTGATGGACAAAAACGGGCGGCATCACACGGTTGGCATCGCTCGAGTGCCAAGCATCGACGGCACGGGTTCGGGCGATGCGTTTATTGCTGGATTCTTGGCGGCGCGTTTGAAGGGCTTGAACATGCTCGAGGCAGCAAAGTGCGGAAACGCCGCAGGCGCGATGTGCGTGCGGGCTGTGGGCGCAATGACGGGCATCACCGATTGGCAAGAACTGACGCAAATCGCCGCCAGCATTCAGGAGGTTTTATGAATCGCAGCCAGATCAACCAAATCATTCGAGACGGTGAAAATTTTGCGCTCGAGCACGGTTTTAAACTGCCACCGTTTGCTTTCTGGACGCCCGAAGATTGGGCAACAAAGGGCGCAGAATGCCGCGAGATTGTCGAGAACGGTTTGGGTTGGGATGTCACCGATTTTGGCTTGAACGATTACGCCAACAAAGGCGTGTTGTTGTTCACGGTGCGCAACGGAAAACTCGAGAACTTAAAAACGGGGCGCGGCAAAATTTACTGCGAAAAAATTTTGATCTGCAAACCAAACCAACTGGTCTTGCACCATTATCACAAATCCAAAACCGAAGACATCATCAACCGTGGCGGCGGCACGCTCGAGATTGTGCTGCACTGGGCTGATCAACGCAGCGCGAACAAGCAAAGTCAATTCACCGATCAACCAATTACGGTGTCTTGCGACGGTATTCAGCGCACCGTGCCTGCGGGTGGTGTGGTGCTGCTCGAGCCTGGGGGAAGCATCACCCTCGAGCCTTACGTGTACCATCAGTTTCAGGCGGTGGGTGCTGCGGTGCTGGCAGGCGAGGTTTCGACGGTCAACGATGATGCGAACGATAATTTCTTCCTCGAGGCGGTTGGGCGGTTTCCAGAAATTGTGGAAGATGAAGCGCCGTACCGATTGTTGATGACCGAATATGGAACGCAATACACGCATTGATGCTCGAGTAACTTAAAAATTAATTCAATCCCAACCAACCGTCCTTACCAAACGTCAACGTTTCCACCTGAAATTTCACCGCACCAAACGCATCGGCATCGTAATAGTGATAGACCATCCGAATCGTGCCGTTGTCGTCAAACACGGTTTGTCCGCCAGGTCCACGAATGTTGTCATGACCCTCGAGCACCAGATCGCCGTCGCCCGCCATCATGGGCCAGTTGTCGCGGCGCACGTAAGGTCCAGTAATATTTTTGGATCGTCCCATTTTGATTTTGTAATTGCTGTTCGCGCCTTGGCAGCAGGTGTCAAAGGAGACGAACAAATAGTAATAGCCTTTTTGGTAGATTAAACTGGCGGCTTCAATCGCGCCCCCACTGCGCGAGGCGAGCGGGTAGAACTTGGTGTCCTGGCTCGAGAGCAAATTGGTTTTGGCATCCAGTTTGCGCATTTTGATGCCGTCCCAGTACGACCCAAACGCCAGCCACGGCTGCCCTTTGGCATCGACCACGCGGTTGGCGTCAATCGCGTTCCAGTTATCTGTTTTGTGTGACCGAATGACCATGCCTTCATCGACCCATTTGTATTTTGGGTCGCTCGAGTCGAGCGTGACGTTGCTTGCCAACCCAATCACGGAATCGTTTTTGCCAAAGTGCGATGCGGCATAGTAAACCAAGTATTTGCCGTTTACAAAAGAAATATCGGGCGCCCAAAGGTTGGGGACTTTGCCAATTTCTTTGGCAATCCAAGTTGGCAGCGCATTAAACATCGTGCCGACGTATTCCCAGTTTTGCATGTCGCTCGAGCGACGAATTTGCACGCTGCCCTCGCCCAAGCCGTTCTCGTCGCCGGTGGCAAACACGTAATAATAATTTCCTGCTTTGATCATGCTGGGGTCGTGGGCGCGAATGTCGCCGCTCAATTCTGGTTTGCTGGTTTTTTGCGTTACTGCATTCTCGAGCGTCAAGCCAAATCCGAGCGTGCCAAGTATCAAAACCAGTGCTTTGAACCTCAAGACTGATCCCCGAGCGATCCTTATATTTGACATGATTGCCTCTGTTTCTTTTTAGAACATTCAGAGCGAAAATATGGTGCTCGAGTTTAGTTTCTTAACCCTTGAGCCAGGGCGTAATACAAATCGTTTTGCCTCAATTCGGTTTTCAGTTCACGCAAGCGGGTGTCGTCATCGATCACCACAAGTTCGATGCCTGCAATCTCGGCAAAATCTTCCATGATTTCCGCCGTCACGCCGTAACTGAAACCTGTGTGGTGTGCGCCACCAGCGTAAATCCAGGCGGCACAGGCGGTTTTAAAATCGGGTTTGCATTCCCAGACGGCTCGAGCCACGGGCAGTTTGGGGAGTTCTGGATGCGTGACGACTTCGACCTCGTTGACGATCAACCGAAAGCGGTTGCCCATGTCCACCAGGCTGGCGTTGATGGCATTTCCAGGGTGGGCGTTAAAAACAAGTCGTACAGGGTCTGCTTTGCCGCCAATGCCGAGCGGATGAATCTCGAGTTTTGGTTTGCTCTCCGCAATGGTCGGGCACACCTCGAGCATGTGTGAACCGAGCACTTGATGCCCGTCGGGGCTGAGGTGATAGGTGTAATCTTCCATGAAACTTGTGCCACCAGGCAAGCCTGCATCCATGACTTTCATGGCGCGAAGAAGTACCGAGGTTTTCCAGTCGCCCTCGCCGCCAAAGCCGTAACCGTCCGCCATGAGGCGTTGCACCGCCAAACCAGGCAGTTGTTTTAAACCGTGCAGGTCTTCAAAACTCGTGGTGAAGCCTTTAAACCCACCCTCCTCGAGAAATGCCCTTAAACCCAATTCGATTCGAGCACCATCGCGCAGTTCCTCATGGCGAGTGCCATCAGATTTCAAACCTCGAGCGACCTCGTACAAGTGCTCGTATTCGGCGCACAAGGCATTCACAGCCGCTTCGGAGACGGAATTGACCTTGTGTACCAGATCACCCACGCCGTAACCGTTCACAGCCGCCCCAAAGCGCATTTCAAACGCGACCTTATCGCCTTCGGTCACGGCAACATTGCGCATGTTGTCGCCAAAACGCGCAAATTTTGCGCCCTGCAAATCGTGCCAACCCCGCACGGCTCGAGTCCAGGCAGCGAGACGATCTTGCACTTCGGGGTCCGCCCAGTGACCGACCACAACCTTGCGCCCGAGCCGCATCCTCGAGTGCAGGAAACCCGCCTCACGGTCGCCGTGGGCGGCTTGATTTAAATTCATAAAATCCATGTCAATCGTTTCCCACGGCAAATCGCGGTTGAACTGGGTGTGCAGATGGCAGAACGGTTTTTGCAAACTCGAGAGTCCTGCAATCCACATTTTGGACGGCGAGAAGGTGTGCATCCACAAAATCAAACCTGCACAATTTGCGTCTGAATTCGCCTCGAGCATCAACGCCCGAATCTCGTCAGGAGTGGTGAGGAGCGCTTTAAAAATAATCTTGAGCGGAATGTTCTGGCTGTCATCAAGCCCAAGGGCAACGGCTCGAGCATTCTGAGCCACTTCTTTCAACGCCTCTTCGCCGTAAAGATGCTGCGAGCCGCAAACAAACCAAATTTCGGGGGTGGCAAGTTGAATCATGATCTCCTCTTTATGTCCGCTCGAGTGGCGAGAAGTTTGCTGGCAACCAGGTTTGTTGGGCGGTTAAAAGCTCACTGACCATCACTCTGATTTGCTCGAGCGTCAGGGTTGCCGCCGTGAGCGGGTCGAGCATGATGGCGTGATACACGTGTTCGACATTGCCCGACAATATTGCTTCGACCGCGAGTTCTTGAACGTTGATGTTGGTACGGTTGACCGCAGCGCATTGCGCGGGTAATTTTCCAACCGCCGTCGGTTGCACGCCGTTGCCATCGACCAGACACGGCACCTCGACGCAGCAACCTTCGGGCAAATTCGGAATCAAATTGCGGTTTTCGACATTTCCAGAAACCACAATTGGCGTGTTGGTTTCAATGCTGTGAATGATTCTTGCGCCGTACTCGAGGGAAGGCTCGAGTTTGGTTTTGAGTTGCTCGAGCAAGTCGTAAATTCCGGCGTCGTTGTGCTGGGTGCAAATCTGGTAATAATCCCAACGGTTGGGAATAAAGTCGTTGACCATCTCGACGTTTTTGCGAAAGTACGGCAGGTACTCGCTGGCATGGTGGCTGGACTCGGTGTGAAAGTATCCGAACGCATCCATGACCTGCGTGCGGACGCGCTCTTGACCGCCCTCGTAATTGGAATCCTGATAACCGTGGCTGTGATCGCCAAAATCTTGCAACATTTTTGACGGTTTTGAAGCCGCCAAGTGCCGGTCTCGCATGGTCTGACGAAGCCGTGGTTGAAGATCAACGCCGCCTTGCTTGAACTCGAGAAACCACGCCTGATGGTTGATGCCAGCCGCCACAAACCGCACCTCGTTGTAAGGTACGCCCATCTGCGCCGCGAGCATTTGCGAGGTGTTCTGAACGCTGTGACACAAGCCAATCGTGTCAATGCCAGAGCGTGCCAGCAGCCAGCAATTCATCGCCATCGGGTTGGCGTAATTGAGAAGCAGCGCATTCGGGCAAAGTTGTTTCATATCAGCGGCAATCTCGAGGTACGCCGATGCAGACCGTAAAAACCTAAACACGCCGCCAGGTCCAAGGGTGTCGCCTACGGCTTGGTCGATGCCGTACTTGCGCGGAATTTCGACATCGAGTTTGTAGGCTTCCAAGCCGCCGACTTGAAAGGTCACAATCACATAATCGGCGTTCTTCAAGGCTTCTTTGCGATCAAGCGTGCTCTCGACTCGAGTTGGAAAACCATGATGCGCGATCAGTTCTTGCACCGCTTTGGTCATGCGCTCGAGGTTGCCCGCGTGAATGTCCATCAGGGCAATGCTCGAATCACGCAATTCTGGGAACGCCAGAATATCCCCGACCAGACGCAACGGAAAGACAAAACCACCAGCCCCAATGATTGCTATTTTCGCCATGAAAACTCCAAAAAAATGCTCGAGATTTACTGCCCGTAAACGTTGGTGTAACGGTCGTACAATTTGTCAATGTCGGCTTGCGCAATGGGTTGAACGTCGCCCAGTTGCATTGCCAAGAACACGGTTCGCGCCACGTCCTCGCACATGACCGCCGCTTTGATCGCACTTTTCGCGTTTTTACCAAGCGCAAACACGCCGTGGTTTTTTAAAATAATTGCGGGACTGCGGTGTCCAGTCAAGACCCGCACGACCTCACGCCCGATTTCCTCGCCGCCAATCAACGCAAAACCGCCGCACGGAATCGGACCGCCAAATTCGTCTGCCATCGCCGTCAAAACGCAGGGGATTTCTCGAGCATTCGCCGCCCATGCTGTGGCATACGGGCTGTGCGTGTGAACAATCGCGCCGACCTCGGGCATGTGCCTGTAAATGTAGGCGTGGGTTGTAGTGTCGGATGATGGCTTCAAATTTCCCTCGATCACGTTCGCCTCGAGATCGGTCACGACCATGTTCTCAGGGCTTAACTCTTCAAACAACAAACCGCTGGGCTTGATGACCATCTGGCTCGAGTCAACATCCCGCGCACTTAAATTTCCACCCGTCCAAGTCACCAAATTGTTTTTGGGCAACTCGAGATGCCATTTTGCGACTTCGATTCGCAGTTGCTCGAGCATCATGGGTTCTTTCTGGTGTTAGGTGACATTGGTTTCTCCTTGAAAATGTGAATCGGACTCGAGGCATGACAGGCAGGGCGCAGCAAGCAGCGCCCCTACAGTTATTTTTTGGTTTGGTTGCGGATGGCTTTCAGGCGTTTCATGGCATCGTTCGCGCCGCGTCCAAAATAATCGTGCAAGGTTTTATACTCGGCGTACAGGGCGTCATAAATTTTTGAATGCTCGAGGTTGGGTTTAAAGGCGCTTTTGATGGATTTGCCCATGACGTTGGCGGCGGCGTAAATGTCTGGATAGACACCAGCGGCAACGGCGGCATGAATCGCGCTGCCCAAAGCCGGACCTTGGCTCGAGGCTGCCACACTGAGTTCGCGTCCGGTGACATCGGCGTAAATTTGCAAGAGCATTTTATTTTTGATCAAGCCGCCCGCGATCACCAGTTCTTTGACTGGAACGCCAGAGGCTTCAAAGGCTTCGATGATCGTGCGCGTGCCGTAAGCGGTGCTTTCAATCAGGGCGCGATACATATCTGGCGCTCGAGTGGCAAGCGTCATGCCGATCATCATGCCGCTCAGTTCGGTGTCCACCAACACGCTGCGGTTGCCGTTCCACCAATCCAGGGCAATCAGACCGTGCTCGCCTGGGGCTTGCGTTTGGGCAAGGCTGGTCAGGTAGGCGTGAATGTCCATTCCTGCCTCTCGAGCTGCGTTGTGGTATTCGGGCGGGACGCCGTGTTTGACAAACCAACCAAAGATATCTCCGACGCCACTTTGCCCTGCCTCGTAACCGAACATGCCTGGGCTGACGCCGCCGTCCACCACGCCGCACATGCCTGGAACTTCGGCGAGGGTGGCGCCGTTCATGATGTGGCAAGTTGACGTTCCCATGATCAAAACCATCTGCCCTGGTTGCACGGCATTGGCGGCGGTCACGGCAACGTGCGCGTCAACGTTCGCCACCGCCACGGCGATGCCCTCTGAAAGCCCAGTCCAAGCCGCAGCCTGTGCAGTCAAACCGCCAACTCGAGCGCCCAAAGCGTCCAGTTTGTGTGAAAGTTTATCTTGGGCAAAATCGGCAAAATCAGGATTTAACGCGCCCAAAAATTCGCGGCTGGGATACTGCCCATCTTGAAAATTCGCTTTGTAACCGGCGGTGCAGGTGTTGCAAGTTTCCACACCCGAAAGTTGCCAGATCACCCAATCGGCAGCCTCGAGAATGCGGTCTGCGGCGGCGTACATTTCTGGGGCTTCCTCGAGAATCTGTAAGGCTTTGGCAAGCATCCATTCGCTCGAGATTTTGCCGCCGTAACGCGGCATCCAAGTTTCATTTCGGGCGTGAGCCAGTGCATTAATGCGGTCTGCGTGGGGTTGCGCGGCGTGGTGCTTCCAGAGTTTGACGTAGGCATGAGGATTATTTTTGAATTCGGGCAGAAAGCACAATGGCGTGCCATCTTTTTTGATCGGCAGTACCGTGCAAGCCGTAAAATCAATCCCAATCCCAATCACGTCTCGAGCCTCAATGCCAGCATTTTGCACCGCTTCGGGAATCGTGTGTTTGAACACCTCGAGGTAATCCTGCGGGTCTTGCAACGCCCATTCTGGAGCAAGTGTTGCGCCGCTCGAGTACAGGGTTTCATCCATGACGCCGTGAGGATAGTCAAAAACCGCGCTCCCAAGTTCTGCGCCGTCACTGACCCGCACGACCACGGCACGCCCAGAAAGCGTGCCGAAATCGACCCCAATCGTATATTGTTCTTTTGACATGCATTCATCCTAACGGAAATGCTCGAGCCTCAATGCGCAACCGTGATGGTCGTGAATGACATCGGCGGCAGGCTGATGCTGATTTTCGCATCTTTGATGCTGATGCCCGAAAGCGCCTGAGCAACAACCGTGTTGGGATTTTCAAAACTGTTGGCGGCTTTGGGATCATTGCCCGAAACTTGCCACGCGCCAGTCACGGTTTTAACGGCTGTGCCTTGCCAAGAAATTTCAGTCTCGAGGGTTTCGGTTTGGCTGCGGTTGACCAGGAACGCCGCGCCGCTCGAGCTTGCCTCATCGAAGCTGGCGGAAACGTCAAGCAGTGGCATCTCGCCGTAACGTTTGGTGTCGTGGCTTGGGACGTTCACCAGCGCATCGAGCGAAACCCCAGCCGCGTGACGGCTAAAAAGCTCGAGCGGGTAAAAAATACTTTGCTTGAACATGCCGTTTTTGTTGGTCATGATCGGCGCGATCACGTTGACAATTTGGGCGATGCAGGCAATTTTTAAAACGTCCGCTTTGCGCAAAAACACCGACAACCACTGCGCCACCACCAGCGCATCCTCGAGGTTATAGACTTCCTCGAGAATATGCGGCGCACTTTCCCATTTGCCGTCGCCGTCGGTGGCGCGGTACCAGACGTTCCATTCGTCCCAGGACAATTTGACATCGTGTTTGGAGCGTTTTAAAGCTTTGACGTAACGCAAGGTTGCCGCCAGGGTATCAAGCTGGCTTTCAAACTGGGCGCTCATGGACAGGAAACTGTCGGTGTCATCTGTTTTATTGTCGGCATAAAAGTGCAAGGATAAATAATTCACGTCCTCCCAACACGTCTCGAGCGTCACCCGATCCCATTCTGGATAGGTCGGCATGAAGGTGCTCGAGGAACCGCACAAGATCAACTCGAGGTTTTGATCCACGGTGCGCATCAGCTTGGCTGCCTCTTTGGCTTTTGCGCCGTACTCGAGGGCGCTGAGATGCCCGATCTGCCACGGACCATCCATCTCGTTGCCCAAACACCAGTAACGCACATTGTACGGGTCGCTCGAGCCATTTTTGGCGCGAAGGTCGGCGTAATGTGTACCCGTGCTCGAGTTGCAGTATTCGACCAGATCGGCGGCTTCCTGAATGCCGCCCGTGCCAAGGTTGACCGCCATCATGGGCGCAGTGCCAACGTCGCGGCAGAATGCCATAAAATCGTCTGTGCCAAACTGATTGGTTTCAATCGAACGCCACGCCAGCTCGCGCCGCGTTGGACGGTTTTCTTTTGCGCCAATGCCGTCGAGCCATTTGTAACCGCTGACAAAATTGCCGCCAGGGTAACGAATCGCCCTGAAATTCAGCGCTTTTAACGCCTCGAGTACGTCCGTGCGGAAACCTCGAGCGTCGGCTTTTGGCGAGCCTGGGTCGTAAATGCCTTCGTAAATGCAGCGTCCCATGTGCTCGGCAAAACCGCTGAACAAGAGTGGCGAAATTTGACCAATCACGCGATTGGTGTCCAAAGAAACCTTGGCTTGGTGTGACACTGAAAATCCTCCTCTAAAAACAATATGCGAAGATGTGGGTGAATGAACGGATGGTTGATGTGTAGAACCGATCAAAGTTGATCTGAATTTGAAAATTGAAAAACGTTTTACACCTCGAGCATCATTTTGATTTGCTCAAGAAACTCAACAATGATTGCTTGTTCTGAGAATACGTGGTTTGAATTGTTGATTTCAAAATCGTTTGCTCGAGATTTATTTCAATCCCACGGTTGCCATCACACCCTCGGTCACACGCCGTTGAAAGATCAAATAGGCGGCAACGGTTGGCAGGGCGGCAAGCACGGCGGTTGCCATTGTTTTGGCATATGCCACACCGTAAGCGCTTTGAACTTGGGTAATCCCCACGGGAATGGTCAGCATTGGCGTGGCGGACATGATCAAAAAGGGCCAGAAGAAATTGTTCCACGCCGAAATAAAAGTGATGATGGCGAGCGCCCTGGTGATGCCCCAATTGAGCGGCAAGTACATGCCGAACAAGACCTGAAATTCACTCGCGCCATCAATTCTGGCGGCATCGCCGATCTCTCGAGGGACTTGATCAAAAAATTGTTTGTAAATCACGACCGCCACCGGCGCAGCCAGTTGCGGCAGCACCACGCCCGCATAAGAATTGACCAGTCCAAGGCGGTTCATGAACATGAACAGCGGAATGATGCTGGCTTGAAAGGGAATCATAAAACCTGCCAGCACAAACCAGAAAAAATATTTTTTGCCAGGAAACTCGAGTTGCGAAACCGCATACGCGCAGAGCATCGCCAGCAGCAGCACGAAAAAGGTAATCAAGAGCGAGGTCACGGCGCTGTTCAGGTACCAGCGCAAAATTGGACTGTTGAGGAGCACATAACTGTACGCCGTAAAATCAAACGGTTGTGGAATCCAGGTCGGAACCGCCGCAATGGTTTGGGTTTCTTCTTTTAAGGACGTGACCAACATCCAGTACAACGGAAAAAACCAGACCAGCGCAAAAAGCAGGGTTAACAACGTTCCAGAAATGCCGAGCATGGCGGTCAGTCTTTGTTTCACGTGGACCTCGAGCTGCCGAGCAATTTGTTTTGAATCAGTGAGGCGACCACGATCACCAGCAGCAAGACCACCGCTATCGCCGAGGCGTAACCGCCGTTTTGTTTTTGAAACGCCTCTTGGTAGAGTTGCAACAACAAGACTTTGGTCGTGTCGTATGGTCCGCCACCCGTCAACAGATAGACTTGATCGAAAATTTTAAACTGCGCGATCAATTGCAGCACCAGCACCAAACTGGTCACGGGCCAAACCGATGGCCAGGTGATGTACCTAAACATCTGCCCACCATCTGCACCGTCCAGCGCGGCGGCTTCATAGTATTCTTTGGGGATGTTTTGAAGTGCCGCGACAAACAAGAGCATGTTAAAACCGACCGTCCACCAAATCGTGATAAACGCCACGGCGGGCATGGCAAAGCTGGGGTCTTCAAACCAGGCGGTGGTGCCGTGAAAAACGGTGTTGAAAATCCCAAAGTTGGAATTGAGAATCCAGCGCCAAACACCTGTCACCACGCCAACGGGCAACATGTTTGGGATAAAAAAAGCCGCCATCACAAGATTGCTTAAACGTCTTAAACGCACGACCATCAGCGCAAAGACAAAGCCCAGCAAGGTGTTGGGAACAACGGTCAGCAAAATAAAATAAACCGTGTGCCACAACGAACTCCAAAAGTTCGGATCGTTGATCAGCTTGACGTAATTTGCCCCACCAATAAAATTGCCAACACCCGCAATATCAGAATTGGTAAAACTCAGTTGAAAGACCCTGAACGTCGGGTAAATCAAGAAGATGATGTACACCAAAGCAAATGGCACAAGAAACAAACCCGCCACCAACCAGCGGCGCAATGTGTGTGGATTACGCACCCCTCGAGAATTTAAAGTTGTGATTGATTGCGCCATAAACCTCGAGTCCTTGGTGTTTGTTTATACAAGCTCTTTTTTCGCTCGAGTGTTCAGGTGAAAGGTCAAAGTCGTGCGCTTTTTCCTTTCACCTGATCTGAGGGGTTACTTCTTGTCGAAGCCAATCAATTCGCTTTGGAATTTGGCAAGGGCTTGGTCTGCCGTGACTTGACCCACCAGCGCTGGGGTCAGTGAATTACCGACCAGATCGTAGACGGGTCCACCGACACCAAAGTACGACAAGGTTGGCTCGAGCACCACATCTTTGGAGGCGGTTGGGCTGTAATCGGCGTTGGGTTGCAGGGTCTTGTAGGCTTCACTTTTCAGGGTGTCTTGGTTGGCTGGAATATGCCCGCCGCCCGCCCAGGTCACACCGCCTTTGGTTTCAACGTAGTTGATGAATTTCATGACGGCAGCGAATTTTTCGGCGCTCATGGGTTTTTTGCTGTTGTTTGGAATGGCGAGCATGTGCGAATCTGCCCAGGTTTTTTGGTTGTCAAACAACTTCGGGAATGCCATCACGCCGTAATCGAAGAGTTTGCCCTTGGCTTTGAGGTCAACCATGGTCGGGACTTCCCAGTTGCCGACGATCATGAATGCCGAACGTCCTGCGGTGAACAAACCAATCATCGATGGGTAATCGGAATTCTTGGAAATCAAACCATCTTTGGTCCAGCCGATCATGGTGTCCAGGGCTTTCTTGCCACGGGTCGCCAAATCGTTGGTCGAGAGCTTGCCACCCTTCACCAACGCCCCATTTTGTTGATTGAGTAGTGTGTAGAAAATCCTCCAGACATCGGCTGGGTCTTGGGCGCTCGAGGTGGCAATCGGTTGGACTCCCGCTTTTTCTTTGATGGTGCGCAAGGTGGCGGTGAAGTTGTCCACGCCGGTCAAACCCGTTGGTTTGCCGCTGGCATCAAGCACCCCTGCTTTTTTCAAAATGTCTTTGTTGTAGTACAGCACCAAGGTATGTGTGTCGAGCGGCACACCGTAAAGCTTGTTCTCGCCACCTTCGGATTTGGCATAACCCAATGAGGCTTTGACCAGTGAGGGTAAGAATTTGCTGACGGGTAAGCCTGCCGCCGCCAGTTCTTCGTTGGTGAATGGTCGCAAGTCTTTGCCTTTGATGCCCGCGCCCAAATGCGAAAGGTGATACGTCATGACGTCGGGGGTCTCGCCTGCCACGACCGAGGTATGAATTTTGGTGTAAAACGGTTCGCCCCAGGTCAGGGTCGAATTCTCGATTTGAATGTCGGCTTGGCTTTTGTTGAAATCCGCCACGATTTGTTTCATGCGTACACCGTCACCGCCGCCAAAAAAGTCCCAGTACACGACCTTCACGGGTCCACTTTGGGCAAAAACGCCAGCGACGGTTGCGGCGGCAATGACTGTTCCTATGGCTACTTTAAAACGCATAAATTCCTCCTGAATTTGGTATCGCAATCTGACTGAATCGGAATCCCATTCTTTTGGCTCGAGTGACCTCCTTAAACGTTTGAACGCTTTGATCTTGGGTTTTGCTGAGAACCACTTTCAACCAATTGTAAATTCCTGGCAAGCTGCATGAGCCTCGAGTCAAAAGCAAAATGTTGTTTTGGAATTTATTGGGTTCTGACAAAGATTTTTCAACGCGATTGCAACTCGAGGCACATAAGCACAACGTGCAGATGTTTGAGCATCGCGGGCGGAAAAACTTTAAATTGGTTGACGCTTCTGTAATTTAGTGATACCAATTGGTTGTGTCAACAGCCGACCAAACCCATGAAGCCATCCAACGTCTCGCTCGAGCCATGCCAGGACTGAAATTGCCTGGAGAACGCGAACTTGCCGAAAAATACGAGGTCAGCCGTCAGCAAGTGCGCCGCGTTTTGGCACGCCTTGCCACTGAGGGCGTAATTGAACGCCGCCAAGGCAGTGGTACCTATGCCGCCATGCTCAAACCCGAAACCATGCGCCGCATCGGTCTGTGGATTGACAAACGCCTTCGATTGCGCGACGACCCGTTCTTTACCCTGATGATCGAACGCATTCTGCACGCCTGCCACGATGACAACATTCGGTGTACCGTCGAACGCGTCGATGAAAACCATCCACCTCGAGCCTGGGAAGACGGCATTCTGACGCTCGGCATGGCAGCCACCACCCTGTTGCCACGCCTGAGCAGCCAAGACCCGCCCGCCGTCGGCTTGTTCGTCGATTTTGCCTTAAGCCCAAACAGCCACATCAGCCTTTTGCAAATGGACGACTTTGGTGCGGGACGCAATGCCGTACAATGGTTGACAAGTCAAGGTTGTTCGAGGTTGGTCTTTGTTGGACGCATGGGCTTGCCCGTTTCAGATGCAAGGCTTGCGGGCGCACGCGAAGCCAGCCTGAGTTTGGGCATTCCTTTAGAGGCAATTGACGCCCGCATGAATTACCCCGCAGGTTTAACCGTGGGGTCAGACCTGAAAATCTCGGGCGGCGACAAAACGGGCATCTTCTGCGCCAACGACTGGCTGGCGCTCGGCGTTCACGCTGGCTTAAGTGGTCACGGTTCGCAAACTCGAGATTCTGTGGTCATGGCTGGCGTCGATGGTCTGCCCGTTGTCGCTGACCCTCGAGTTGGCGTCCGTTCATTGCGTGCGCCGCTCGAGACCATTGCCAGCGATGCGTTGGCAGAATTGCGCCGTTTAAGTGGTTTTCCACCCGTTGGAGGTCGGGTGGTACGGTATCCGTTAACCTGGGCGGACGAGTCCAAAACGGGTTAACGTTTCTCGAGTTGTGGAGGTTTTATGTCGGACACCAATTACAAATCCGAACTGGTCGGCGTTTTCGGGCATCCCGTCAATGAGAATCCAACCATTGTCATGCAGGAGGCAGGCTTTAAGGCGCTCGGTTTAAACTGGCGATACTTGAACATCGAAGTTCTGCCCCAAGACCTCGAGCGTGCCGTGCAAGGTTTACGCGCCATGAATTTTGCGGGCATCAACTGCACCATTCCGCACAAGGTCGCGGTGCTCGGGTTTTTGGATGAAATCGCGCCCGATGCGCGGGTGATGGGCGCGGTCAACACCGTTCGGCGCGAGGGCAACAAATTGATTGGCGAAAACACCGATGGCAAAGGTTTTATTCGTGCTTTAACCGAAGATGCCAAACTCGAGGTTCGCGGCAAAAAAGTGGTGATTTTGGGCGCGGGCGGTGCGGCTCGAGCGATGACGGTGGAACTCGCGTTGAACGGTGCGACACACATTACGGTGGTTAACCGTGACGAAACTCGAGGGTTGGCATTGGTGAAACTCTTGAACGAGAACACGCCCGTCAAAGCCGAATTCGTCCATTGGCTCGAGACTTATGTTGTGCCAGATGGCACGGATATTCTGGCAAATGCGACCTCAATTGGTTTGTACCCGAACATTTCAGACCGCCCGAACCTCGAGTACGATTCGATCACACCAAACATGACCGTCTGTGATGTGATTCCAAACCCGCCACACACGCCGTTTTTGCAAGAAGCGGAGGCTCGAGGGGCGGGAACTTTGGATGGTTTGGGAATGCTGGTCTACCAGGGCGCAATCGCCTTCAAAATGTGGACGGGTCTTGAGCCAGACGTGAGGGTAATGCGTGAGGCGTTGGAAAAAGTTTTTCAACCTGGGGCGTGATATTTCACTTCGTGTTCAAGCTTCTCGAGCGTTTGCAATTTCTCGAGGCTGAGGTAAGCGTTTTTGCGCCAAGGGCGATACTCGCGTTTGCCATCGATGACCGCGTAGCCTCGAGCACCAATTTCGATCCATTTGGCACGGTTCTCGAGCAGGTGGGCGCGAATGTTTTCGAGCGCCACGTTTAAATCCGTGTCGCCCATCACCCGAGCGGCACGAATCAAACTCGAGTTCTCGAGCGGGAAAAGCTCGAGCGTTGAAGCCTCAAACTCGAGCAACCTTTTTGCCAGCCCGATTTCGAGCGGTTCAAAAAAAACGATAAACGCATCCAATTCCACGCCGCGACTCATGGGCAAAGTTTAATGATAAGCAACCTTGCGGATGTCCCAGCAAAAATTTTATGCCAGAATTTTGTATGGCTCGAGTTACCGAACTTGCCACAACCTTACTCGCTTCAGACGCCAAAACCATCGGCGAACATTTTGCGCTCATGCCGTTGCGCACCATCCTCGAGCTTCGAGGATATTTGCTCGAGACTGAGCAACATACGCTGTTGATTGATGGTTTGTTGGCAGGATTGCAACATATTGAACCTCGAGTGCGTTACAACTGCGCCCTGGCGATGGATCATATTGCCGATGAACGCTGCGCCGAACTGCTGCGGGCATTGCTCGAGGATGCTGTTCCCAGGGTAAGGCGTGCGGCGCTGCATTCTTTAAGCTGCGAGGCTTGCAAGGTCACGCCACTGCCCGTGCCAGGGGACTTGATCGAAACCCTCATTGCCAAAGCCAACACCGACCCCAGCATTCGCGTGCGACGTGCGGGGTGGGCAGCCTGATCGAAACCTGCGGCAACCCTCGGGTTTTAAAAGCCTTACAAGACCTTAAAACCCGAGAAGTCGATGCGGACATTGGGCGCCAGTTGAAACGTGCCTTCAAAACTCAAACGGTTGCGTCGTAAGCACGAGGGTCAAGCTTGCCCATCAGTTCGCGCAGATCGGTTTTGTTGCTGCGTTCGGTTTCAATAATATTCTCGAGCAACGCCACCATCTCGGGATCGTCTTGCAGGATTGGGCGCAACTCGTGGTAACTTTCGACATCGTGAGACTCGGCTTTCAGTGCGTTCGATAAAGCCTCCCAAGTATTTGTGCCCTCAAGATGACCCAGCTCGAGCGGCGGAATTGTTGCCTTGAAATGAGCCATCAGCGTCTCGAGTTGTCCGAGGTGCCGTTGTTTACGTTCGGCAATCGTCAAAAGTTGCGCTTGATCTTGCGGGTATTTCATGGCGGCAGCCAGTTTTTTGACCAGTTCGGCTTCGCTGGCTTCCTCGAGGTAACGTTGCTCGAGGGCTTTTTTTGCCTCAGCCACGGGATCGGGAAAAAGTCCCTGCAACCAACCCAGCTTCATGCGCGGTCTGGATGACGTTGCAAGCCAGCCAAGCCTCCCATTTCAGTCTCGAGTTGCCGACCCATTTCGCCCTGCAAGAAACGCACTTTTAAACCAAAATTCTCGCGCAGTCCACCGATCACGTCACGCAACTGCTTGCCCTCGACCGCGCCGCCCGTCAGGGTCGAAATGCCCTGGGCTGGGTAGACGCCAAAAACATAACCCTGCTCATCGCGCCAGACGGGTGTGCTCGAGCCGTCACCCGAAACCAGAAGCTCAAAGACGCTGCCCTCCTGGACTGCCGTCAGCGTCATCTCAGCCCCGCTCACGCCCCGTTCGCGGACATTGGCGAGCGCGGCTTCGTCGGCGTTGCTGACCGCCGTCTCGAGAGCCGATTGCGCCGCCTCGAGCACCTGGGCGGCGCTGGCATCGCCAGGAACTTTGAATTCGCCCACCAGTGCACCTGTCAAATCCGAGGTCAGCTCTGCCTTCAGGCTTTCACGCAACTCTGGCGGACCCGCGATCAGCAGTTGCTCGAGCGTCCCCGATTGCCGCAAGTGGGTCAATTGCTCGACCACTTTGTTCCAAAACACCTGATCCTGATGTTCGACGTATTGGTTGTCGTCGAAGTTGCGGGCAGCTTCGCGTCGTCCACCGAGCGCAAGCGCATCGTGCATTTCACGAATCTCGCCCAGGCGCACATCAAACAGACGTCCCCAGTCGTGATCCACAAGCACAATGATGTTGTGCGGATTGGCTGCCAGCACCGCATTTAATGGTTCCAAATCTGGTGCGCCGTAATGCGCGGACTCTGGAAGCTCGAGTTGCACATCGACCACGCGCCTTTGCAGGTGCCCATGTTCGTCCCAGAGAAAATAGGCGCGGGTTCGGGTGGTGTGTCCGGCTTCGGTCAGGTCCGCCATCACGTATTCGCTCAGGCTGGTCGGAATTTCGTCTTGGGTCAAAAGGTTTTTAATCCGAATGCGCATCGCGCCGCCCTGATTGACTGGACTGGCTGGGTTGACCACACAAATCACACTCAAGACCTGATCTGTGGGCAGTTCGCTCGAGAGGGACTGAAGGCTGGGTTCGTCGAAGTTTTGTGGGGCGAACATGTTGTATCTCCTTTTCTAAATCTCGAGCGGCGAAGTCGTTCGCTCGTCTTGTGGCTGCATTGTTTGGGGTTTAAAGCCAACTTCCAATCGTTCATTCCGGTGCAGGTCTTCAATGCTTGAGCGCTGAGCTGACGATCCCTCTCGAGCGGATCACTTTGAAAGCTTCGATCCAACCCACACCGACCAGTGCCGCCAGTACACACCAGCCAAATTGAGGCAATGAAACCTCGCTAAACCCGAACAACTGCTGGGCGGGTTGGATAAACAAGGTCACCAGCAGCAAACCCAACGTCAGAACGAGCATCAACCAGAGCGTTTTGTTGGGGATCAAGATGGTTTCCAGAACCGAAAACCTGAACGAACGGTTGACAAGGGTCAGAAAAATATTGCTGAGCACCAGCGTCGAAAAAACCAGGGTGCGGATCACGCCCAGAGGCTGACCTTGTTGCATGAAAACAAAATAAACACCCAACACCGCCAGCGCAATTCCCAAGCCCTGCGCGATGCTCCAAGCCAGTTCTGACCCCGCAAAAAGCGAGCTGGTCAGGGCACGTGGTTGCTGCTGCATCTGTCCCTTTTCGGCGGGTTCGTTCTCGAAGGCAATCGAGCAGGTGGGTCCCATCACCAGCTCGAGAAAAATGATATGCACTGGACTGAACAGATTGGCAATTTTCCAACTTGCCAGCAGCGGCACCGCCACGGTCAAAACGATTGGAATGTGAATTGAGACGATGTACGAGACAGCCTTCTTGAAATTCTGATAAATTCGGCGACCCTGGGCTACGGCATCAACCATGCTGCCCAAATCATCGTTGACCAGCACCAGCGATGCCGCCTGTTTTGCGACCTCTGTGCCGCGTTTGCCCATAGCCACACCGATGTGCGCGGCTTTCAGAGCCGGACCGTCATTGACCCCGTCGCCGGTCATGGCGACCACCTCACCATTTTGTTTTAAGGCGTTCACCACCCGCAATTTGGCTCCTGGAAACATTCGGGCAAAGACCGAAGTTTTTGCCACCTCGAGCCGCAATGTGGCATCATCCATGTTCATGACTTGTTCGCCGGTGGTCAGCGTTTCAGCGCCCTCCAAACCGACTTGTCGCGCAATGGCTTGGGCGGTCTCAATGGAATCGCCGGTAATCAATTTCACCCGAATGCCCGCCTCGGTAAACGCCCGCACCACCGCCGCCGCGTTTGGTTTGGGAGGATTCTCGAGCGCCACAAGTCCCAGAAACGACCAGTCAAAATCATCCTGGAGTTTTGGAAAATTTGGTGCCTGGTATGTCCCTCGAGCCACGCCAAGCACCCGAAGTCCCTGGGTTGAAAGCTCGAGCGCAACCCTGCGAATCTGTGCGGCAACACCAGGCTCTGGACGGCAGACCGCCAGAATATGTTCGAGCGCCCCTTTGCCCGCCACGAAAATTTCGCCGCTCGAGGATTGCCGGACGTGGGTCATCATCGGCGGCGAACCGTCCAGCGGATACTCTTGAACCATCGGAAACAAGTCAACCGTTTTTGTCGGGTCAACCGTTGCAAAAGCCGTGACAATCGCTTTTTCCATTTCATCAAAAGGAACATTTTCGCTCGCCCAACGCGCATACGCCAGCACCTGTTGGGTCGAATTCGGTAGGGCAATATTATTCTCGAGCAACGGCACAAGCCTTTGACTTGTACCGTCGTAGACCTGCCTTACAGCCATTCCAGTTTGGGTGATCGTGCCCGTTTTGTCGGTGCAAATCACGGTCGCCGAACCGAGGCTTTCAACCGTCTGAGGTTGCTTGGTCAGCACACCCATACGACTTAAGCGGGCTGCGCCCAGCGCCATAAAACTGCTGAACGCCATCGGAATTTCTTCTGGCAAAATAGCCATTGCCAGCGTCAAACCAAAAAGCAGTGCCGTCAGCCAATTACCAGAATGAGCGTAGTTGATGCCCCAGACCAGCAAAAACGCGAATATGCCAATCCAAGCCATGCGAATCACAAACTGGTTGACTTGAAGCTGAAGCGGCGTTTTTTCGCTTTTGATGCCGCCGATGCTGCGCCCAATTTTTCCAAGTTCGGTTTGCTTGCCCACTGCACTCACCAAAAACTCTGCGCTGCCAGTGGTGCTGGTGGTGCCAGCAAAAACTTGATCGCCAACAGATTTTGTGACACTGACCGACTCTCCAGTCAAAATCGATTCGTCGAGTGAAAAGTCGTTGCTGTCCTGAATCAAACCATCCGCCGAAATCCGTTCGCCCTCCTCGATCAGCACGGTATCACCGACAACAATATCTTCGACGGGTATGGCGTTTAAAGCACCATTGCGCCAGACTTGCGCTTTGGGTTGCGTGAGTTCATGGAGCACCCCCAAAGCCTGATCGCTGCGCACCGACTGATAGACCGAAATGCCCGACACCACCAAAAGCGCAACGCCCAGCGTGATCGCCTCTGCAATTTCGCCAAGACCAACATAAATGCCGCAAGCCACCAACAGCAGTAAAAACATTGGCTCGGTCACCACTTCTTTGATGGTCACGAACAAATATGGCGTGGTCTCGGCTGATAGGATATTGCGCCCATTTAAGGACAGAGATTTGGCGACAGCCTCATCGTTTAAGCCTTGAACAACTCGCAATTGGTGCGGCAAATCTTTTTTTGGAATTCTTTTGGGTGCGTACAATTCTTGCCTCATCGCTGAACTCCTCAAATCAATGTGCCGATTAAAGCTGTTTAAAATCAGATTTGGTCAACCATTCCTGCCGAACGGTGTCAGCATTTTTGTTCAAACTCACCGTGTCACCATCAACTTTTTTGACCCACTCGAGCGGAATATAACGGCGTTTGCCGTCGGGCATGTCGCGTTTGCGCAGTTTGATAAAATTGTCTTTTTTGACCCCAACCACCGTGCCGATATGAATTCTGGTACCGTCGCCGCTGGCATGAATCAACATGTCTTTATGGATACTTTTTGCCATTTTTTTCATGATTTCTCCCTCTTCTTGACCCAATTGATTTTCCTGAACACGCTTGGACTTGCGTGACAAGAGCGGATCGGAATACACGACCTGTCGCCAATTGACCCCATCTTCCTGAGTCTCGAGCAAGGATGCCACAAGTTCCCGCACCGTATTTTGGTTCAGCCCGAGCACGCCAAAGTCTTCTACACCAAGCTCAAAAAGCTCGAGCTTGGCAATGGTTGGGATGCCTTGGAGCGATAAAATCATGCCAATCAGCATCTCAGAGTGGTTGATCTCATCGGCGGCAATGCGTTTGAGTTGGCTCGCCAAGAACGAATCACCCAAACTGGCAGATTGTTCGCTGTGCAACATGTAATGACTGATCGCCGCCAGTTCTTCGGAAAGTCGAGTGTTCAGGTCAGTGATCATTTCCGTCTTGCCCATACATTTCAGCCTCCAACTTTGCTCGAGCAACACTTCAGACGGGATTTGAGCTTTTATTGTTTTCAGACACGATTTCCAGATCGCTGGCTTGCTGATGTTCAAGCACCCCTCGAGCCAGTTCGATCTGGGTTTCGTTGCCGTGTACCATGACCAGAAAACCACCATTTTGAACAACTGTTTGGTACTTCAGGGCTTTATCTAGTGGTAAGCCGTAACCCATCAACGCGTCGGTCAAACCCCCACTGGAAGTCCCCACAAGCGCACCGTCAAGCAGACCAAAAAAATTAGCGGACAGCGGTCCTGCCACCAGCAGCGGTCCAACTCCAGGCAGCGTCAGGGCGGCAGCCCCGAGCAGCAAACCACCAATGGCACCCAACAACGGTGTTGGGGCTTGGACATCGCTGGGTGCGACCATGCCCTGCACCTGTTCGGTGGATTGCATGTTTTGCGTCACAATAGAAATACTTGGGTATGGAAAACCCGCCTCACCGAGCGCACGAACTGTAGCCTCGGCACGTTGGTGACTGTTAAAATGTCCAGTGATCACTTGCTCCATCTTCACTCCCGTGGGTCGCCCTGTCATAAATTTGATTTCAGATATTCGATGAAAACTCGAGTTTTAAACAGCTCGAGCCTTGCCAAAAACTCAGCCACCCACAATGATCTGATTGTTGACCGATGTCACACCTTTTCGCTCCAAGCTGCCTGTGCCGCCTCATCACGTTTGCTCAGTTCTATTCTTCGAGCCGCCATTACCAGAAGGTTACGAATTTCATTTTTTCAGCTCAAAACACGTTGCTCGAGCATTGGCAAGGGTTGAACATGAAAATCTGGCACGAATGGATTGTTCAGGCTCACGGGTGTACCTGCTTGCTGCAAGGCACGCACGCAAATCCGTTCACCCGCTTTGATGCGTTCGGCTAAAACAATCGTTTCGGGCATTGGGGTGTCTTTAATATCGTGGTTTAAAAAAGCCAGAAAACGTCGGTAATGCTC